>SHVB01000002.1 GCA_009694375.1 Acidimicrobiia bacterium | reverse complement strand
CCTTGCTCTCCAGGCCGAGGTTCGCCTCAACCCCCACCGACCCCCCAGGCTCCACCCACCGACCCTACCAACCGTGATGGGGGCAAAGATCGTCACGGAGCGGCCCTCGCGCCGCCTGCACTCGACATCAATAGGCGCCGGTCATCCCGATGGCGGAGGTTCCAGCCCGCAGACCCCGTCCTACGTAAATTCGCCGTACGGGGCATCGGGGATCTTGTGGAACGCGTCAGGCGCTGGCTTCGGAAGCTGGACGGGGGATCAGGAACACGCGTTAGCGCTCGCGAGCCGAGCGTCGGCATCGCCGACCACCTCGGGTAGGGAAAGAGCCGCCACCGGGCGGGCGGCGTGTCCCTTGCGGGTGCGAAGCGTGGTGAGGCGATCCTTCAGTGCGCCCCGTCGCATGACGGCGAAAGCAACGGTAACCATTGGCACTGCTTGAGCCACACACTGCGAACACACAACTGGAGAAGTTAGCACCTTCAGTAGGAGCAGACCGAGCGCGGGACCGCGGAACCCACTGGTAGCGCGACCTGGGCCGCCCGGAACGGCAGGGTCTTTCACTGGTGCGTCTTGCGCTATGGTTCGAAAAAGCCACGCGCGATCCGGGGGGAAACATGGGCACCAAAGCACGCGGCGGTCTCGTACTGTTGATCTTCGCGCTGTTGGTCGGTTCGTTTGGGGTTTACGTAGCGGCCTTTGCCCGTCACCGGCCACCGTCGGTGTCGGTGATGGTTGGGGCAGATGGGGCCCCCACCTTGGTGCTCCAAACCGTGGGGACCCTCGGCTTCGGTCCGAAGCCCGATTGGCCTTCGTATCTCGTACAACGAAGTGACGGTTCGTGGGAACAGACCACGGTCTTCAATCTCCCCGCCAACTCCATCGTGCATGTCAAGGTGCTGGAGTACGACACCCAGACGGGTTTGCGCAACAACTTCTTCGGTCAGCCCCAAGGACTCGTCGATGGTGCCATCACCATCGATACGAAAACCTTCATCGGCAGCGACATTGTGAAGACCTTCAATCCGGATCTTGTGGCGCATACCTTTACCGTGCCCGGCCTCGATGTGTCCGTTCCCTTGGTGGGGGTGACCAACGACGCACCCGACCAGTGCAGCGAGGCTCCCTGCGATGAGACCGACGCGCATCGGACGATCGAGTTCGATATCAAGACCGGTGAACCGGGCCACTTCCGTTGGCAGTGCATCGTGCCGTGTGCTCCGGGCGGGTTTCTCTATGGCAACGGGGGTCCCATGCAGACGGTGGGGTTCATGGACGGATTTGTGAATGTCGTCTGATGGCGACCCCGACCTGGCGGAAATCTCCCACGGGCGACGGATCTTCTTCGTTTGGTTGATCGTCGCTGGCATCGTCACTCCGCTCGTGGCGTTGTTCGTTGCGCCGTACCTCCCCCCGGGGGATGCCTCGGTTCAGGCCAATAACCAGCAACTAATCAACAACATTCTCCTGGTGATGGTCACTCCCATCATCTTGGGAGTCGTGGTGTACGTCTTTTACTCCTTCGTTCTCTTTCGAGATCGGGGTGACGGCCGCCCCGACAGTCCGGTCTTGCGGGGCAATCGACGCGTCACCGTCTGGTGGATCATCGGTACCTGCCTCATCGTGGCGTTTGTGGTCCCCTACGGCACATGGCAGTGGATGGGCCCCGGGGTAGGGAGCGGAAGCGCCCAGGGGCCGAAGCCCATTGCCACTCCACCCGGCGAGACCCTGGAGGTGCAGGTCATCGCCCAGCAATGGCAGTTCACATATCGCTATCCGTCCTTTGGTGGGATCGAGACCCAAGAACTGTGGATCCCTGAGGATCAGTACGTGGAACTCCATGTGACATCCCTTGATGTGAACCACTCGTTCTGGGCGGTTGGTCTTGCCCTCAAGGCTGATGCGGTGAACGGCGCCGACAATGTTGTGTTCGTGAGCGCCACGCGCGCGGGCGAGTTCAAGATCCGCTGCGCCGAACTCTGTGGTCTCTGGCACGGGCAGATGTATCAAAACGATGCCCGGGTAGTGCCCGAAGCCGAATTTCAAACATGGATCAATCAGCAAACTGAACTCAACGAGGGCCTACTTCAGTACCTTCCCCCCTACGCCCACATCTACTATCCACAGCCCTTTTATCGTGGCGACTAATCGGCAAGGACCGCAGGCGTGACCGAGACTGTTTCTCTTACCAGCCCAAGCCAGAAGCCGCCCAGACGGTTTTGGCGCTTCGGCGTCGGGTCGGGGCTGCTGTTGGCCTTCGTTGGGTTCGTCCTCGGCCAGGTCATCGGCCGGACGATCTCCGGTTCGTGGGAACCAGCGAGTGGCACCGACCAACAGGATCTTGCTCTGGTGCTCGGCTACGTGTTCGGGGTGATCGGCTGGATCTGCGGTCTTGGCTTTGCGCGTTATCCCGTCCGGCGCCTGCGCGGCCAGGAACCGGGGCTATTTGCCGACGATCACAGTGAAGACGGGGCCAGTCGTTACTTCCGGCTGAGTACCGATCACAAAGTCGTTGGCATCCAATACATCGTGGGTGGACTGGCCACGTTCCTCATCGGCGGCCTCAACGCCATGCTGATTCGGTATCAGTTGTTGAGCCCCAACGGCACCGCCTGGAACCCCAACGAATACCTCACCATTGTGAGCCTGCACGGCAGCGTGATGGTGATGACGATGTCGGCCCTGATCCTGGGCGGATTTGGGAACTATCTCGTGCCGCTCATGATCGGATCACGGCGCACGGCGTTCCCGAGAATCCAGGCGCTGTCCTTCTCGCTGTTCATCTCGGCGGTGCTGGTCATCATCACGTCGGTGTTCGTCGGAGGGATCCCGACAGGCTGGACGGGCTACTCACCCTTGGGGGTCGAGGCCAGGGTCGGCATGGATTCGTATTATGTGGCGTTCGCGCTGGTGGCGATAGCGCTCACCCTGGTGGGGATCGACCTCATGGTCACCATCATTTCGTTGCGGGCCCCCGGGATGTCGTGGAAACGACTCCCCATCTTCGTCTGGTCGGTACTCGCCACGACCGTGATGATGGCGCTCGCCTCACCGATGCTCCTCGCCACTGGCTACATGGGCCTGCTCGACCGCACGGTCGACACGGTGAACTTCGTGGCCCCAATGGGGGGTTCGGCCTTCCTCTACGAGAACCTCTTCTGGTTCTTCGGGCATCCGGAGGTGTACATCCTGGCGATCCCGGGGTTTGGCATCATCCTCGAGATCATCCCGGTCTTCACCCGCCGAACCTTGTGGGGCTACGGCCTTGCGGTGGTGGGGATGCTCGGCATTGCCTTCATGAGTTTCACGGTGTGGCAGCACCACCTCTTCGTATCCGGAATCAACTCGGACCTTCGCCCGTTCTATTCGCTCTCCACCGAACTGATCTCCATCCCGACGAGCTTTATCTTTCTGGCTGCCTTCGGAACGCTTTGGCGGGGGAAGATTCGCTTCTCCGTACCCATGCTGTTCTCGCTGGCGTTCATCTCCAACTTCATCATCGGCGGGGCCACTGGGATCTTTCTCTCTGACGTTCCCAGCAATGCCACCACCCACGGCTCGTATTTCGTCATGGCGCACTTTCACTTCACGATGATGGGTGGCTTGGTGTTCGCCATGTTCGCCGGCGTCTACTATTGGCTGCCGAAAATGACGGGCCTGCGTTTCCGGGAGGGCGCCGCCAAATGGCATTTCTGGACGCTCTTCATCGCCTTCAACTCCACCTTCCTGCCCCTGTTCGTTCTGGGGGCTCGAGGGATGCCGAGGCGGGTCTCGTCCTACGACCCGACGTTCGTGTTCCTGAACCGGTGGGCGTCGATCTCGGCCTTCTGCATTTTCGCCTCGATGCTCATCTTCATGGCGAACTTTGTCTGGTCCCAGTTCCTAAAGCGCGAACGCGCCGATGCCAACCCCTGGGATTCGCGTGGCCTCGAGTGGCAGGTCGCCACCCCGGTCCCTGCCCATAACTTCTCCGAGATCCCCATCGTGTTGTCGGCGCCCTATGAGTACGGGGTACCCGGAGCGGAGCCGGTGGCCAATCTGGCTCCCACCGGCACCCCCGACCCGGTCGATGAGGATGGCAATCCCATCGAGAACCCCGACCGCACCCCCGGTGTTCTCATTGCGGGCGGCCGGATCTTCTCGCTCTCGGTGATGTTTTTCTTCGCCGCCTTCGTGTTCTCGTTCTTTTACCTTCGGTCCATCAACTCGAACAATCTGTGGAACAAGGGCTACCTGGGACCGAACCAAGGGATCTCGACGGCGATTCTCGTGTGCACCCTGGTCGGCCTGGCGGCCTTCGGGGCGGCGATGCACCGGATCCGGAAGGATGACGAGCGGGGATGGCACGGCCTGGGCGTCGTGGCGGTGGCTATGGGTGGGGCCACCATCCTGCTGCAGATCATCCAGCTGGTTTCGCTGGGCTTTGAACCCAGTTCCGGGGGCTACGCCAGTGTCTTGGTGGGGTGGACCGCAGCGATGATCGCCGTAGAGGTTGGGGCGCTTTACTGGCTCCTCACCCTGGTGGCGGGGCAGGCACGGCTGCGTCACGGCACCCACTCAGCCACGATGGGATCGGGTGCGATGCTCACATCGAGGGAACATCTGGCGGCGTCGGCTCAGGCCTACTGGGGCTTGAACCGATGGGTGGCCGGAGTCATCGTCCTGGCGTATGTGCTGCTCGCCGTAATTCGATGACACGGTGGCGCCTGCGCCCCTCATGCTCGGCTTTCTGATGGCCTACCTCCGTTTCTCGCAACCACTGATACTCCTCGGGGTGATCGGTGCGTCCTATGTGGTGATCCAGCGGTCGGTGCGAGCTTCCCCCCTCGGCATTGGCGGAGTTACCAGCCGCGCGAGCGCTCGAGCGCGCCGTCGGCGAGATGCCTGTTTCGCAGGGGGACTCCTGGCCATGCTGGTCGCTCTCACCGGACCCATCGAGCAATACGCCGATCAGCTCTTCTGGGTGCACATGACCCAACACGTGCTTCTCCTGACGGTGGCGGCCCCGCTGTTTGCCCTCAGCGCCCCCGGGCATTTTGCCCCCCGCCTCCTGAAGGCCGATACGCGCCGTCGGGCGGTGGCGTCTTGGCGCAGGGTGACCCAAAGTGAAACGGGGAAGGTGCTGGCGGTGGTGTCGGCCCCGGCGGGGATTTGGCTGTTATTCAACGTGAATCTTCTGGCCTTCCACATTCCGCTGCTCTACAACGCCACGCTTCGCAACGCATTGCTTCACGAACTCGAGCACCTACTTTTTCTGGGCCTGGGGGTCTGGTTCTGGGCGCAGGTCTTCGATCCCCGGCGGGTTCATGCTCGTCTGAATGATGTGGAGCGGGCGATCTACGTGGTGGGGGCCGCGGGGGTGGGGTGGGCCTTGGCGATCGTCCTCACCTTTGCCCCCGGTGCGCTGTATGCGCCCTACGCCGCCCTCGGGTCTCGTCCCGGTGGAATCTCGGCGCTGGTGGACCAGCAACTGGCGGCGGGCATCATGCTGGTCCCGGGATCAATTACATTTCTCATGGTGGCGGGTGTCGCCCTCGTGCGCTGGTTGACCACCGATGAACCCCAGCCCGCGTCAGTAGAAGCCACCGCGATCAAAGGAGAACAGTGATGAGCCATCGGTATTTCATTGGAGCGATTGATGCTTTCGATCTTGGCCTCCTCACCATGGCGCCACTCCTACTGATCGGGGTGGCATCGGTGGGGGCCTGGTTGTTTTGGCGTCGCAATCGTGACGACCAAGGTGGCGTGCACCCTCCCCGCTAACCGAATCCCGGAACGAGTCCGTGGCCGTCGGGGTGAGGAAAGTTCACTCAGTCGAGGGCGTGCTGGCGGAACTGGTGCAGACCAGTGTCGAGGACCCACTGGTGTCCGAAGCGGGCTACGGGTTGGGCAATGTGGGCCACCGCCCGCAGCACCGGGTTGGCCGGGGCCAAGCTGGACACGAGGCTGAGTTCGGATCCCGAGGGGGTGGGGGAGATCTCCAGGCGGGCCGAGCCGATGAGGTCGCCGGTCACCGTGGCGGTCACGAGGCGAGGAGGTTCCACCTCAATGAGGTGAAGATCGAAGCGCAGCCGGTAGGGAACGGGCGGCTGAACCACCGCCGACCAGGTGACGTTGGCCTCGAGGGCGTCGGCCTCGAGGTGGCGAAGCCAGGGCCACCAGGAGCGGTAAGCATCCACACGGGCAAGAGCCGTCCAGAGCTCCGCCGGTGTGACGGAGAACTGGTGACAACGGGCGGAATGGATCTCCACGCCATAGGTTCCCACGAACCACTGGAGAGAAGGGGTGGCCGAGGAGCCCAGACGGTAGGTTTGCCCCGTGGCCGACCAGGCGAAATTTGCCGCTCTTGCGATGGAACATATGAGTTCCCTCTACTCCGGGGCGCTGCGGATGACGCGCAACTCCGCCGATGCCGAGGACCTCGTGCAGGAGACCTACCTCAAGGCCTATCGAGGCTTCGGCGGTTTCGAGGAGGGCACCAACCTCAAGGCCTGGCTCTACCGGATCCTCACGAACACCTACATCAATACCTACCGGGCCAAACAGCGCCGACCCGAGGAAACCGACCTCGACGAGGTGGAAGACCTCTACCTCTACCGGCGCCTTGGAGGTCTTGAGGCGGCTCGGGTGGGCCGCTCGGCCGAGGACGAACTGATGGACCTCTTCACCGAGGCCGAGGTGAAAGCGGCGATCGATGAGCTTCCGGATAACTTCCGGATGGCCGTGCTCCTCGCCGACGTGGAGGGCTTCTCGTACAAAGAGATCGCCGAATGGCTGGACATCCCCATCGGGACGGTGATGAGTCGACTCCATCGGGGAAGAAAGCAGCTGGAACGGCTGTTATACGATTTTGCCGTGTCCAATCGCCTCACCAAGCCGGTCTCCGACACGGTCACCTGATCCGATGGATGCCGACGCCCCTTCTCCGCTTTCCCCGCCGTGCAAGGACGCGCTCCACGAGTTGTACCACCTGCTTTCCGGCGAGGTCGACGACGTCAAGCGGGCTCGGATTGCCGAACATCTCGATGAGTGCGCCCCCTGTGCGGAGCCGTACGATTTCTACGCCGAGCTGCGCCGCTGCATCCAAGAACAGTGTCATGACATCGCTCCGCCGGAACTTCTCGCTCGGATCCAGGCCGCTATCGAGCAAGAGTCGACGCCTGATTCCTGGCCCCGCGGCTAGGGCCGTCTAGGGTCATCACTATGTTCGCTGTTGTGTGGCACTACTGGATCGGCGTCAGCGTCTTTCTCCTGGGGATGTTCGTCATGGTCGGTTTGATTGGCCAGTACCTAAATAAGACGCAAGCGCCTAAGTACCCGCGCAACAAGGAGTAGCGGCCATTGGCGGAGGGCCCGGTCGATTGGGATGTGGCGGAGCGGGTAGCCGTGCGCACGGCCCGCCGCGAGCCCTTTGCGGACTCGTACCTGGCTGATTCCCTCCAAGACGACTTCGACGAGGCCACCGCCGAGGCCGAGGATCTAGTGGCCGCGGCCACGGGCTTGCGTTCGCTGGCCGGCCCGGCCCGAGCCCGAGTGACCGACCGCGCGGGCTGGGTGCACGCCAATGTCGCCAGTTTCCAGCGACTACTGCAGCCCGTCATGGCCCGGTTCGGCGACACCGTCGGCCACGGTATGGCAGCGGATGTCACTCGTAAGGTGGCCGGGGTAGAGGTAGGGATGCTGCTCGGTTGGATGTCGGCCCGAGTATTGGGTCAGTACGACCTGCTCGTGATCGACGATCCGGCGTTGGCCGACCCCGAGGAGCAGGATCTCGTCTATTACGTGGGGCCGAATGTTCTAGCGCTCGAGAAGCGGTTCGCCTTTCCGCCCAAAGAGTTCCGGCTGTGGTTGGCCCTCCACGAGGTAACCCATCGGGCCCAGTTCACCGGCGTGGCCTGGATGCGGGAGCACTACCTCGGGTTGGTGGCTGAGACCATCTCCTCGGTGGACCCCGATCCGAAACGCTTTCTCGATGCCCTCACCCGGGCTTTCCACGACCTACGTCATGGCCGTAAGCCACTCGACGATGGCGGGATCGCCGTGCTGTTGGCTTCGCCCCAGCAGCGTGTGGTGCTCGACAAGATCGGTGGGCTCATGAGCCTCCTGGAGGGCCACGGCGATGTGACGATGGATCGCGCCGGGGCGGAGCGCGTCCCCAGCGCAGCGCGTTTTGCTCAGGTGTTGCGGGAACGGCGGGCCAACCCCAAACCGGCGGCCAAAGTGGTGCAGCGGATGCTCGGGCTCGAGGCCAAAATGAATCAGTACGTCCAGGGCGAGCGGTTCGTCGCCGAGATTGAGCGCCTCGGCGGTGGGCCCGAGGCCCTCGATCCCGTGTGGCGAGGGGCCAGTTGGCTGCCCACTCTGGCCGAGATCCGGGATCCGCAGGAGTGGTTTGATCGAGTGCGCCTGTCCGACGAACTGGTGGGCTGAGGCTCCTCCCGCCATGGTGATGCTGGGGCGGAGCCACGAGTACGACGGTGGCAGCCCCCTTCCCACAGGCTTGACGGCGGCCTCGTCCTGGCCGCCGGTTCGTGGCTCATAGCGCAGCGAGCGAGGCTCTTCTGGCCCGGTGTTTCTTTCCGGTCCCGGGTACGGCGGTGACCTGTGCCGTATCGGGGGGCGCTGATTCGCTGGCCCTGCTGGCGCTGGCCGGATGGGCCGGCTGCTCGGTGACCGCCGTGCATGTGGATCACGGCTTGCGGCCGGGGTCGGTGAGCGAGGCGGATGTGGTGCAGGCGGCGGCGGATCGATTCGGGGCCGCCTTTTTAGCGCAGCGGGTCGAGGTTGCTCCCGGGGCCAACCTAGAGGCCCGGGCGCGCGCCGCCCGTTACGCCGTGCTGCCGGAAGGCGCCCTCACTGGGCACACCGCCGACGATCAGGCGGAGACGATGCTCCTCAATCTGCTGCGGGGCGCCGGGCTCACCGGGTTGGCCGGATTTCACCCCGAGAATCGCCCGGTACGGGGGTTGCGGCGAGCCGAGACCCACGCGCTGTGCGCCGAGCTCGGGCTGTCCCCGGTGCAGGACCGCTCGAACGACGACCCCCGCTTCCGCCGCAATCGCGTGCGCTCCGAGCTGTTCCCGCTGCTCGACGACATCGCGCAGCGGGATGTGGCGGCGGTGTTGGCCCGGCAGGCGGCGGGGTTACGAGACGACGGCGAGCTGCTCGATGAACTGGCGCTCGCCATTGATCCCACCGACGCTCGACGGCTCGCCGCCGCCCCGGTAGCTCTCGCCCGGCGGGCGATTCGGCGTTGGCTGCGCAGCGGCGCCGAGCTCCATCCGCCCGATGCGGCCACCGTGGAACGGGTGCTGGCGGTGGCCCGCGGCGAGGCGGTGGCCTGTGAGGTGGGGCAGGGCCGAACGGTGCGCCGGGCCTCGGGGCGTCTCAACCTGTCTTGAGTGCAGTGTGTGCGGGCGAGGGGATGCGGGTACCTTGGCCCGGTGGCGCCTGAGGGAGAGCACCAGCATCTGTTCGACAGTCCTGATCTCGGCGAGTTGGTGGTCGACGCATCGAGCCTGCAGGCTCGCGTCGCCGAACTAGGCGCCGAGATCACTCGCGACTACGCGGGGCGCGCCCCGTTGCTCATAGGGGTGCTCAAGGGCGCGGTGATGTTCATGGCCGATCTCGCCCGGTCGGTGGACCTACCGCTGGAGATCGACTTCATGGCGGTGTCGTCCTACGGCAATGCCACCCGGACCTCTGGGGTGGTGAGGATCGTGAAGGACCTTGACATCGATCTCACCGGGCGCGACGTGATCATCGTGGAGGACATCATCGATTCGGGCCTCACCCTGTCGTATTTGCGCAAGACATTGGCGGCCCGTGGGGCCAACAGCCTGGAGGTGTGCGCCCTGCTGGTGCGCGAAGGTCTGCAGAAGACCCACCAAGAACTGAAGTACGTCGGTTTCCGCATTCCGCCCAACTTCGTGATCGGTTACGGCCTCGATGTGGGCGAGAAATATCGCAACCTGCCGTATGTGTGTGTCTTCGACGGAGACATCTGAGGTACCACTCTCGCGGCCGTACCGGTATCGTTCACCCATCGTGAAGCGTCCGTCTCGCACCACCCTGGCCTACGTGCTTATGGCCGTCATTGCCGTGTTCTTTGCCTCGCAATGGCTCAAAGGGGGGGATTCCCCCACGGACTTGACCCTGACGGAGTACCGCCAGAGGATCGAAGACGGCGACGTCGTTACCGCCACGATCAAGGATCGCTCCAATGAGGTCACCGGCGAGCTGACCAATGGTGAGGAGTACAAGGTGGCCTACGCCGGGGAGTACGTGGACGAACTCACCGCCGAGATCACCGATGCCATGCCGCCGATCGAGTTGGAGGTCGATCAGCAGAAGGACTCCCTCTGGACGACCCTGCTGTTCGGCCTGCTTCCCACCGTGCTGTTGGTAGGGGCGTTCCTGTTCGTCCTGAACTCGATGCAGGGCGGCGGTAATCGGGTGATGCAGTTTGGGAAGGCCAAGGCCCGGCAGGTACCCAAGGAGGGCACCAAGGTCACCTTCGCCGACGTGGCGGGCTGTGATGAAGCGGTAGAGGAGCTCTACGAGATCAAGGAGTTCTTGCAGAACCCGGCGCGCTTCCAAGCCATCGGTGCCAAGGTCCCCAAGGGCGTGTTGCTTTACGGGCCGCCGGGTACGGGCAAGACCCTGCTGGCCCGAGCGGTGGCCGGCGAGGCCGGGGTTCCGTTTTTCTCCATTTCGGGTTCGGACTTCGTGGAGATGTTCGTGGGGGTGGGGGCTAGTCGTGTGCGTGACCTCTTCGAACAGGCCAAGGCAGCGGCGCCCGCCATCATCTTTGTTGACGAAATTGATGCCGTCGGCCGTCACCGCGGGGCTGGCCTGGGCGGAGGACATGACGAGCGAGAGCAGACCCTCAACCAGATGCTGGTGGAGATGGATGGTTTCGACGCCAGCACCGGGGTGATTCTCATTGCGGCCTCGAACCGTCCCGACATCCTTGATCCCGCCTTGCTGCGTCCCGGTCGGTTCGACCGTCAGATCGTGGTGGATAGGCCGGATTTGGAGGGCCGTAAGGCCATCCTGGCCGTGCACGCCAAGGGTAAGCCCCTTGAGCCCAATGTTCGCCTCGAGGTGTTGGCCCGGCGCACGCCCGGCTTCACCGGAGCCGACCTCGCCAACTTGATGAACGAGGCGGCCCTGCTGGCTGCCCGCCGGAATCTGCAACTCATTGGTCATGCCGAGCTCGAAGCGGCCGTCGACCGTGTGATGGCCGGGCCGGAGCGCAAGAACCGGATCATGAGCGAACAAGAACGGCTCACGATTGCCTACCATGAGAGTGGACATGCCCTGGTGGGGCACGTACTCGAGGGCACCGACCCCATTCACAAGGTGTCCATCGTGGCCCGCGGGCGGGCGCTGGGTTGGACCCTCGCCCTACCCATTCAAGACAAGTACCTCCGGACGCGCACGGAACTGGAGGATTCGATGGCGATGCTGCTGGGGGGTCGCACCGCCGAGGAGTTGGTGTTTGGGGAGATCACCACCGGTGCCTCCGACGACATCGAGCGCTGCACCGACATCGCTCGCGGGATGGTCACGCAGTACGGGATGAGCGAGAAGCTCGGTCCCCAGCAACTTGGGAAGATCAAGGGCGAAGTATTCCTCGGCTACGACAAGGGACACGAGGCTGATTACTCCGCCGAAGTTGCCGCCGTGGTGGACGCCGAGGTTCGGGTGTTCATCGAGAACGCCCATGACCGGGCCCGGTCGATCCTCTCCGAGCACCGCTCCACGCTTGATCTGATTGCTCAGACGCTGGTGGAGAAGGAAACCCTTGAAGACGCCGACCTCGCGGAGATCTTTGGTCCGCTGGACAAGGGCGTTGGGGTGCCCGAGGTTGAGCCCGCGCCCACCGAGGCGATCGATGCCCTGCCGCTGGAGGTAGGCACTCTTGTTGGGGCTACCGTGGCCGAAGCCCAACCAGTGGCCGAACGCGCTGGCGCGCCAGTCGAGCCAATGAAGCGGCGCTGGTGGAAGCGTCACGGTCTGCGCACCGCCCACGTCACCGGAAAGTAGTTCCATGCCCCGTGAACGTGCCCCCCTCGACACACCGATGGACCTCCCCCGCATTGAACGTGCCGTGCGTGAGATCCTCGAAGCGATTGGTGAAGACCCGGATCGCGATGGTCTCACCGACACTCCCACTCGGGTGGCCCGGGCTTACGCCGAGAACGTCTCCGGTCTGCACGAGGACCCCGCCGATCACCTCACCGTCACGTTTGAATCGAGCCACGACGAGATGGTGATGGTGCGCGATATTCCCCTCTACAGCCTGTGTGAACACCACCTCCTGCCCTTTCGGGGGACCGCCCACGTGGCCTACATACCCGGCAAGGATGGCCGCATCACCGGACTGTCCAAGGTCGCCCGCTTGGTGGAGGGTTACAGCCGTCGTCTCCAGGTGCAGGAACAACTCACCGTGCAGATTGCTGATGCCATGGAACGCACGTTGGAGCCGCGGGGAGTCATGGTCATTATTGAGGCCGAACACCTGTGTATGTCCATGCGGGGGGTCCAAAAAGCCGGGTCCACCACCGTGACTTCAGCGGTACGGGGGTTGTTCCGATCGAACCCTTCCACCCGCCAGGAGGCCATGCGTTTCGTTACGGGACGAAACTAAGGCATCGAACGGGATCAGAAAGTCATAAGAATTACGGGCATAGTCCGAACGGGCGTGTTGCCGCTGTCCTAGACTTCACTCGTGCCGCACCGCCCTGTTGTGATGGGAGTTCTCAACATCACGCCCGATTCGTTCTCCGACGGCGGGCAGTTCACCGACCTCGCCGCCGCCTTGGCGCACGCCCGCCAGATGGTGGCTGATGGCGCCCATTGGATCGACGTGGGCGGGGAATCCACCCGCCCTGGTGCTACGCCGGTGGCTCTGGTCGAGGAGCAACGCCGCGTGTTGCCGGTGGTGGAAGCCCTGGCCGCGGAGGGCATCGCCGTGTCGATCGATACCCGTCACGCCAGTGTGGCGCGGGCCGCGGTGGCCGCCGGCGCCACCATGATCAACGACGTCGGTGCCTCCTTGGGGCCCGTGGCCGCCGAGCACGGCGTGGCGTGGGTGGCCGTGCACAGCCAGGGAGAGCCTGCGTCGATGCAGATCGCCCCCCGCTACCGAGACGTCGTGGCGGAAGTGCTGGACTACCTCGTCGGCCGGGCGGAAGCGGCGCTTGACGCCGGCGTTGTCGACGTGTGGATCGACCCGGGGGTGGGCTTCGGCAAGACCACCGCCCACAATCTGACCCTGCTGGCCCATCTCGATCGCTTCGTGGCTACGGGTCATCCCGTGCTCGTGGGTACCAGTCGCAAGGGGTTCCTCGGCGGCCTGCTCGGGATCTCCGACGGTAGCGATGTTGCCGCTCCGGTGGCGGACCGTCTCGAGGGTTCCCTTGCCACCGCCACTTGGGCGATGGCCAACGGGGTTGCCATGGTGCGGGTGCACGACGTGCGGCCTACCACTGAAGCCGCCCTGGTCATTGCGGGGCAGATCATCACCACGGATGCCGCCGCATGAGCGCGTCCACAACGAGGGAGCACGAGTCGTGCCGGTAAAGGGTAAGTGGGCGCAGGGTATTCAGCCCCGCAACTTCGCGTGGATCTTGAAAGACAAACTGGCGGTGTGTGAGCGGCCCGGTGGGTACGGTGTCAATCATCGTCGTGTCCGTCGACAAGAGGAGATCATTTGGATCCGGGAGCAGGGCTTCACCTGTGTGGTCACACTGATCCCCTCGCCGCACAACCTCCACAACTACGACGAACTCGGCGTGGCCTGGCGGCACCTGCCCTTCGGTCCGCAGGACGACCCGCGGGAGGTGGCCGGCACGCTCTTTCCCGAACTGGCGGCGATGCTCTCCGCGGGGGGCAAAGTGCTCGTGCATCAGGATGAGTTGTCGGATCGGGTTTCGGGGATGATGGCGGGCTACCTGCTGTGGTCCGAGGTCATCCCCTTGGCACCGCAGGCCACCTCGGTGGTGGAGCGGTTGTTGTCTCGTCAAATGGGGCCGCTCGGGCGCGACCTCGTCGCTCTGTCCACCACGATCCCGAGGTAGCGCGGTCGTGGCCTCCGACGATCGCATCGAACTACGGGGTCTGCATCTCTCCGGGATCGTGGGGGTGCTCCCCAAGGAGCAGGCCGAGGCCCAGCCCCTGGAGATCGACCTCGACATCACTCTGGATATGGCCGATGCCGGCGGCTCCGACTCCCTGACCGACACCGCCGACTACGGCGCGCTGTGCGACGTCACCGAGCAGGTCGTGACCACCACGAACTTTCAACTCTTGGAGACACTCGCTCAACGCATCGCCCAGGAATTGGCCGCCGTTGATCGGCGGATCAGTGCGGTCACCGTGTCGGTTCGCAAGCTTCGTCCCCCGGTGGCGCAGCCGTTGCGCACCTCGGGGGTGCGCATCACCCGGACGAGGGCGTGACCCGCGCTTTCCTGGGCCTGGGGTCGAACCTGGGTGACCGGATGGCCTACCTGCGCTCGGCGGTGGCGGCCACCCCCGATCTCGTGGCGGTATCGCCGGTCTACGAAACCGAGCCCGTGGGTGGTCCCGACGCGCAGGGGGCCTATCTAAACTTGGTGGTCGAGTTGGCTACGACCCGTGACGCGCGGGGCCTCTTAGCTCTGTGCGGCGAACTCGAGACGGCGGCCGGGCGGGTGCGAGATGTGCGCTGGGGACCCCGCAGTTTGGATGTAGACGTGCTGTGGGTGCAGGGAGAGACGGTGGCAGACCCAGACCTGGAAGTGCCCCATGCGCGTATGTACCAGCGTCGCTTCGTGCTCGCGCCGCTGGCCGATCTGGCCCCCGACCTCGTGTCGGCCAGCGACCTCGCGGGCGCGGTGGGTGTGGTGTGGTCGGTGGGCGCGCTCGCTGATTGCCGGGGTGAGGGATGACGCGAGTGCGGATCATCGGCCCGGGTCGGGCCGGCACCTCCTTGGCCGTGGCGCT
Organism: Acidimicrobiia bacterium; assembly: GCA_009694375.1. Lineage (NCBI taxonomy): Bacteria > Bacillati > Actinomycetota > Acidimicrobiia > Acidimicrobiia bacterium. The sequence goes on along the minus strand of SHVB01000002.1, from coordinate 220,261 downwards.
CGGCCGCGCCGGGTGGGATGTGCTCCCCATGCTCGGTCACAACGACCGCGTGAACTCCGCAGCGGCGGATACCGATCTGCTGGTCATCGCCACGCCCGACGCCACCGTGGCTGAGGTGGCGGGCAGAGTGGAGGCGTGTGACGGCTCGGCTATCGCCCACCTCTCCGGCTCGCTCGGGTTGGCCCCCCTGCAGGGGCACCCGCGTCCGGCGGTACTTCATCCGCTGGTGGCGTTACCGGATGCCGAACGCGGCGCCGAGCGATTGGTGGGGGCCTGGTTTGGCCTGGCCCATCAGGGCGACCGGTTGGCCGCCGAGGTGGTGGGGAGCCTGCGGGGCAAGGCGGTGACCGTGGCCGAGGCCGACTGGGCTCGATACCACGCGGCGGCGGTGATCGCTTCGAATCATGTCGTGGCCCTCCTCGGCCAAGCCGAGCGCGTGGCGGCGAGTATCGGTGCCCCGGTGGATGCCTTTGTGGACTTGGCCCGCGGCAGCCTGGCCGATGTTGCCTCCCTTGGAGCCCGCGCCGCGTTGACGGGCCCGATCCGGCGGGGCGATCACGCCACGGTGCAGCGGCACCTCGCCGCGCTGCCGCCCGAGGAACGCCCGGGGTACGAAGCCATGGCTACCGAAGCGGCTCGCCTGTGTCGGTGACCACCATCACCGGGATTGCGGCGCTGCGAGCGCGTCTCGATACCGAGCGAGCCGCCGGGCGCACCGTGGGCTTTGTGCCCACCATGGGTTATCTGCACGCCGGCCATGCCTCGCTCATGACGAGGGCCCGAACGGAGACCGATGTGGTGATCGTCTCCATCTTCGTGAACCCTCTACAGTTCGCCGCCGGCGAGGACCTGGCCGCCTATCCGCGTGACCTCTCCGCCGACAGGGCCCTGGCGCAGGCTGAGGGGGTAGATGTGCTGTTCGTGCCCACCGAGGCTGAGATGTACCCCGATGGGGTGGTGCGCACGAGCGTTCGCGTGGCGCAGGTTTCCGCCGGCCTGGAAGCGAGCACCCGCCCCACCCATTTCGACGGGGTAGCCACCGTCCTGGCGAAGTTGTTTGCCATTGTCGGAACGTGTCGCGCCTATTTCGGTGAGAAAGACTTCCAACAGATCGCGGTGGTCCGCCGCATGGTGCGCGACTTGTCGGTCCCGGTAGAGGTGGTGGCCTGCCCCACGCAGCGCGATCCTGATGGTCTCGCCTTATCGAGCCGCAATAGCTACCTCCTCGACGCCGAGCGAGCGGTGGCGCCGGTGCTCCATGCGGCGCTGCTGGCGGGGCGTATGGCCATCGACGCCGGCGAAGTGAACCCCGCCAAAGTGCGGGCCCTGATGGCCGATCTCATCAGCGCGGAGCCTTTGGCTCACCTCGACTACGCCGAAGTGGTGGATGCCGCCACCCTGCAGACCGTGGATCCGCTGGTGGGGGAGCTCCGCCTGCTGGCCGCCGCCCGGTTCGGCAAGGCCCGCCTGATCGACAACATCGGCGCCGAGGTCTAACACCACTGCGCCCCCGCCTAGTCACCGCCCGCGGGGCGCCCGATGCCTCACCCGGGGCGGCCCCCCGCCGCCGGTACCCCCCGGATCGGGGAGCGGTTGGCCAAGGGCGGTGGTGAAGAGGCCGCCAGCGGGTAGACCTTCGCGGTGGCTGACCTTGATTTGCTAGTGCTTGGATCGGGGGTGGCGGGTCTCTCGGCGGCCGTGCGCGCCGCCGAGGTCCACAGCATGGCGGTGGGGGTGCTCACGAAGGCCGAACTTCAACAAGCCACCACGCGTTGGGCACAGGGCGGGGTGGCGGCGGTGCTTGGCGGCGACCCGGACTCCACCGATTTGCACCTCGCCGACACCCTGGGCGCTGGCGCGGGTCTCTGCGACATCGATGCCGTGCGGGTGCTCGTGGATGAAGGCCCTGGCCGGGTGCACGAGCTGATCGCGTTGGGCGCAACGTTTGATCGCGAGCCCGACGGCCAGTTGCAACTCGCCCGCGAGGGGGGTCACTCCTTGCCCCGCATCGTCCATGCCGGTGGGGCTGCTACCGGGGCAGAGATCGAACGGACCCTGGTGGACGCGGTGCGAGCAGAGGTGTCGGCTGTCTACGAGAGCTTCTTCGCCCTAGACCTGATTGTGGAAGCGGGCCGCTGCCGCGGGGTCCTGGCCGCCGACCCAGATGGCCGCCGTCACGAGGTGCGGGCTCGTCATGTGTTGGTGGCAACCGGGGGTTACGGCCAGCTGTTCGCCGTTACCACCAATCCCCACGAAGCCACCGGCGACGGGGTGGCCATGGCCTTGCGCGCCGGGGTGGCGGTGGCCGATATCGAGTTCCAGCAGTTCCACCCCACCGCCCTCCATCATCCTGTCATGCCGCGTCCGTTGCTCACCGAGGCGCTGCGCGGGCACGGCGCGCAACTGCGCGACACGCAAGGAGAGCGGTTCGTGGATGAGCTGCTCTCGCGCGACAAGGTGAGCCGGGCCATCACCGCGCGGATGATCCGCGATGGCGTCGATCACCTGTGGCTCGACGCTACCGACCTCGAGAACTTCGCCGAACGATTCCCCACCATCATGAGCGAGCTCGCGGCCGTGGGCCTTGATCCCGCCACCGACTGGTTGCCCATCGCCCCCGCCGCCCATTACAGCTGCGGCGGGATCCTGGCCGACCTCGATGGGGCGTCATCGCTACCGGGCCTATGGGTAGCCGGTGAGGCAGGGTGCAATGGAGTGATGGGGGCCAACCGGCTGGCCTCGAACTCGCTGCTCGACGGCATGGTGTTCGGACCGCGGGTGGTGGAGGCCATCGAGCGGGGCGTAGACGGACCCTCGGCCACCGGCGCGATGCGCTCTCGACTCGGTGGGGGTGCCATTGCGGGTCGTTCGCTGGTGTTGCCCGCCCCCGCCGGCGTCTCGGTTGGTAGTCGGGAGGAACTCCAGCGGTTGATGACCGCTGATGCGGGGGTGCTGCGCTCGGCTGACTCGCTGGAGCGGGCGGCGGCGGGCTGCGCCGGGTCGGTCGAGGGTGACGATCTTGGGTCCTGGGAGTTGCGAAATCTGGCGACGGTGGGCAGGGCACTGTGCGCGGGGGCTTTGGCCCGGGAGGAAAGTCGAGGCTGCCACACCCGCACCGATTATCAGGACCGGCAAGACGACCTGCGCCTCCGCTTCATCATCGGGGGCTGAGCGGTCGCACCGGGGGTGGCGGTCCGCGCGTGGGCAACGATGAGCACCACCGGGCCAGGCTGGCTGATCTCGGTCCGGGTAGGCCCAGAACTCCGAACACCCCGGTGAGGGGCGACCTCTGGCAGGCTGGGGGGATGGCGAAGGCCGACCCCCCTCTTCACGCAGTGCGCCACGCCGTCTCGCAGGCGCTGGCGGAGGACCTGACCCCGCTCGGGGACATCACTTCCGCATTACTGCCCGCGGGAACTACCGGGGTGGCCCAGTTCATCCCGCGGCACGAAGGCGTACTGGCGGGCACCTGGTGCGCGACGGAAACCTTCGCCCAACTCGACCCAACGGTGGAGATCACCTGGATGGCCCTCGACGGTGACGCGGTCAGCGCGGGAGACACAATCGGTACCGTCGCAGGTCCGCTGGCGTCGATCCTCAGCGGCGAGCGCACCGCCTTGAATTTCTTGTGTCACCTGTCGGGGATAGCCACCTTCACGCGGCGTTTCGCCGACGCTGCCGCCCGCGGTGGTCCGGCGCGCATCTGGGATACCCGAAAGACCGCGCCGGGACTGCGGGCACTCCAGAAGGCGGCGGTACGGGCGGGGGGAGCGGTGAACCACCGCGGCAACCTGTCGGACTGGATCATGTTCAAGGACAACCACCTCGCAGCGTTGGGGATTGCCGAGGCGGTGGCGGCCGCTGCCGTCACCTGGCCGGGGCGACTCGTCCAGGTGGAGGTCAGCGACCTAGACCAACTCGCGCAGGCCCTCGAGGCCGGTGTGGACGCAGTGCTGCTCGACAACATGAGCCCCGAGGCGGCCACCGCCGCAGTGGCCTTGGCCGAGGCGTGGGCCCTCCAGCACGGCGGGCGGCGCCCGTTACTGGAGTGCAGCGGCGGGATCACGATCGACACCGCAGCGGCCTACGCCGCCACGGGGGTAGATCTGCTGAGCACCAGCCAGATAACGCAATCTGCCCCCGCCCTCGACATCGGCCTCGACATCCACTGAGCCCGCGCCAGCCCCGCCTCGGTGGGTCTGCGGGGGCTGCAGGATGGGCAGGATCGCCTACCTGAACCGAGCGATCCCGGCTCCTGTTGCTCGGCGGGTGGGGTCGGATGGCACCGGTGGTCGCGATACCGGTTCGACCCCCTGCGTTCCGACCCGTAGCGTCTGCGTTGTGCTGCTGCTCGCCATCGATGTTGGCAATACCCAAACCGTGGTCGGCCTGTACGACCTCGACCCCGCCCTTGACGCCAATCAGCACCGCCGAGCGGCCGACTCGGGCCTGGTCGACCACTGGCGGATCGCCACGAATGTGGAGCGCACCGCCGACGAATACGCCCTGGTGCTGCAGGAGTTTCTTGGTTTCCACGGGGCCACTTGGGATGACAACGACATCCAGGGCATCGTCGTGTGCTCGTCGGTGCCGCGGGTTACCGGGTCGTTGCGGCGGATGGCCGAGCGCTACTTCGCCAATCCCGCCCTGGTTGTTGAGCCCGGGGTGCGCACGGGCCTGCCGATCCTCTACGACAATCCCAAGGAGGTGGGTGCGGACCGCATCGCCGATGCCGTGGCCGCCTTCGACCTCTTTGGCGGACCCACCATCGTGGTCGATTTCGGCACCGCCACCACCTTTGAGGCCATTTCTCCGAAAGGGGAGTACCTCGGGGGTGCCATCTTCCCGGGTATCGACATCAGCCTTGATGCCCTGTTCAATCGGGCGGCCGCCCTTCGCCGGGTGGAATTGGTGGAGCCCCGCTCGGTTATCGGACGCAGCACCGTGGAGTCGATGCAGTCCGGTGCCATCTTCGGCTACACCTCGCTGGTGGACGGCATGTGCGCTCGCATCGCCGCCGAACTTGATGCCGATCCCACCGTCGTGGCCACCGGCGGCCTCTCCGGACTCATTGGCCCATTGTCGATTGCCATTGATCATCTCGAGCCCTGGCTTACCCTCCACGGCCTGCGCCTCATCTACGAAAAGAACCAGCCCTGATGCCCCCGTACCGCTTCGAGACCACCACGAACGCCGCCGCCCTGCGGGCCGAGTACGAGGGTCTGGACGATGGTGAGGAGACCGGCAACGTCGTGACGATCGCAGGGCGCGTGATGCTGCACCGCGGTCAGGGAAAACTGGCCTTCGCCACGCTGCGCGACGGCAGTGGCGGGGCGGTGCAACTCTTTGCCCTCGCCGCCGTAACCGAAAACTTTGAGGGCTTCGCCAAGATCAGCCTTGGCGATTGGGTGGGAGCGACCGGCGAGGTGGTGAAAACCCGTACGGGCGAGTTGTCGGTGAAGATCACCACCTGGGAGATGCTGGCGGAGACGCGTCGTGGCTTCGGAGATAAGTGGAACGGCATCACTGATGTGGACACCCGCTACCGGCAGCGATACGTGGATCTCTGGGCCAACCCGGAGACTCGTACCGTCTTTTTGCAGCGCAGCAAGATCCTGAGCCTTACTCGTCGATGGCTCGAGGATCAGGGGTTCATCGAGGTGGAGACACCGGTGTTCCATCCGATCCCTGGTGGGGCGCTGGCCAAGCCGTTCACTACCCACCACAACGCTCTCGATATGGCATTGTTCCTCCGTATTGCGCCCGAGCTCTACCTGAAGCGACTCACCGTGGGTGGCTTCGAGCGGGTCTTTGAACTGGCGCGCGTGTTTCGCAACGAGGGGTTGTCCACCCGCCACAACCCTGAGTTCACAATGCTCGAGCTCTATCAGGCCTATGGCGATTACCACGATGTGATGACCCTCACCGAGGAGTTGGTGGCGCACCTCGCCATGGAGTTGCACGGCACCACCAAGCTCACCTACGGAGAGCGTGATCTCGATCTCACCCCGCCCTGGCGACGCGCCACCATCACCGAAGTGGTGCAGGAACATGCGGGCGTGCATGTCGATGTGCAGATGCCCCTGGAGGATCTCCGGCGCATCGCCACGGAGCACGGCGTGGAGGTGCAACCCCACTACGGTCCGGGCAAGCTCATGTTGGAGATCTACGAGAAGACCACGGAGGCCAATCTGTGGGGGCCGGTGTTCGTGATGGATTATCCCAAGGAGGTCTCGCCACTGGCCCGGGATCACCGCGACGTGCCCGAGATGGTCGAACGGTTCGAGCCGATCGTGGCCGGGCGGGAATTGGGCAACGGCTTCTCCGAACTGTTGGACCCCGACGAGCAGCGCGCCCGCTTTAGCGCCCAGGCCCAGCAGCATGCGGCTGGCGATGAAGAAGCCATGGTGATGGACGAGGACTACCTGCGGGCCCTCGACTACGGCCTGCCGCCCACGGCCGGGTTGGGCATTGGCATCGACCGTCTCGTGATGCTGCTCACCGATACGCAGTCCATTCGCGATGTCATCCTGTTTCCCAGTTTGCGGACTGAGCGGGAGTGAGGCGCGCGCCAATGGCGAGTGTGCCCGTTTCCCCGCAGTCCACCAGTCCCCAGCCCGGCATCTGGGACCATGAGCGGCGCCGACTCACCCTGGGCTTGGTGCTCACGGTCACCCTCGTGGCCTTTGAGGCCTTGGCCATCTCCACGGTCATGCCGGTGGTGGCCGATGATCTCGGCGGCCTGAGCCTCTACGGCTGGGTGTTTAGCGGATTCTTTCTTGGCAATCTGCTCGGCATCGTATTCGCCGGGCATGCCGCCGATCGGGAAGGCACCGCCTTACCCTTTCTCGCCGGTCTCCTGCTGTTCGGCGCTGGCCTCCTGGTCGCTGGGCTGGCCCCTTCGATGGGTGTGTTGGTGGTCGCCCGGGTTCTTCAGGGGATCGGTGCCGGGGTCATTGCGACGATCAGTTACATCACCGTGGGGCGCAGTTATCCACCGATATTACGTCCTCGGGCGTTTGCGGTTACGGCCACGGCCTGGCTGATCCCCGGCCTCATCGGGCCGGTGGCCAGCATCGCTATCGCCGATGTGTGGGGGTGGCGGGCGGTCTTTTTAGCCCTGCTCCCCTTCATCCTGCTCGCCGGGTTCATCACGCTCCCCGCTCTGGTTCACAGCCCCGGGGCTGATCGCGCGGCCACCGTCGGCCCGCTCACCGATCGCCGTCGGGCGGGGGTGTTACTCACCCTGGGCTCCGCCATGGTGCTCGGCTCCATCAGCGGTCCCTCCCCCCCGGTGGCGGTGGTCTTGGCCTTGGTGGGTGTGCCGCTGGCGGCGTGGTCGTTTCTTAGCCTCGTACCGACGGGCACCATGCGCCTGGCGGCGGGCATTCCCGCCGCTATTGCGGTGCGCGGCATTCTCACCTTCTCCTTCTTCGGAACCGATGCGTACGTGTCGCTGTCGTTCCAGGACGTTCGCGATCAGCCCACCTGGGTGGCGGGGTTGTCTCTCACGATCTGCACGCTCTGCTGGTCGGTGGCGGTGTGGGTGCAAGAACGGTGGATCCTGCGAGTGGGGCCCCGCCGGGTAGTGGGGGTGGGGTTTGCGTTGTTGAGCATCTCGATCGCTCTCATGTTCACTGTGCTTGGCTCCCTGCCAATTCCATTGGCCGTTTGCGTGTGGGGGATTGGGGGCTTCGCCATCGGGCTGTGTTACGCCTCGCTGTCGGTCACGGTCCTCGGCCTGGCCGAACCGGGCCGGGAGGGAGCGGCTACCGCCAGCCTGCAGGTGAGCGATGTGCTGGGCATCGCTCTGGGGGTGGGTGTAGCGGGAGCCTTCGTGGCGCTGGGCGAGACACGCTCCTGGTCCACCGGCGGTGCCCTTCAGTGGGCCTTCGCCTGCACCCTGGCGATGGCCGTGGTGGGCATCGCGGCGTCGCGGCGCCTCCCCACCACGTTGCCCACCTGACTCGCTGCGGCTGCTAGGCGGCCAGCACGGCTTCGAGGTCGATGATGAGACTCGAGGCGGCACCGGCGAGTGCCGTGGCACTCGGTGTGGTGCCGAAGGTCCCCAGCGCCGCCACGGCGTCGTCAATGTACGTGCGGGCCAGTTCGACTGACCGGGGGACACCGGCGGAGGTGCGCACCAGGTGACGGGCAGCATCGAGGGCATTGCCCTCGATGGGTCGGCCGAGGAGTGCTCCGAGGGTCGCGCCATGTTCCTCGAGCGCGTAGAGCACCGGGAGGTTATAGATGCCTTCGGCGATGTCGTGCCCCGCGGGTTTGCCCAGTTGCTCGTCGGTGGCAATCACGTCGAGTACGTCGTCCACGATCTGGAAGGCCATGCCGTAGTGCAGTCCAAAGGCTGTGAGCTGATCAATGGCGGGCCGAGGAAGGTCACCGACGATGCCACCGACGCGACAGGCGGTGGCGAACAGGGCCGCGGTTTTTCCTCCGATAGCGCGAAGGTAGGAGGCTTCGGTGCGAGAGATATCGTAGGCACAGCCCAACTCGGTGACCTCACCGGTACACAAGCGGCCGATGGTGGCGGCCAGCAGGCTGGCCACCTCGGTGCCGAGACCAGCGGCGATTTCCGACGCTTTGGCCAAGAGGAAGTCGCCGGCGAGAATGGCCTTGAGGTTTCCCCATCGAAGGTTCACGCTGTCTACGCCCCGACGAGTTTCGGCTTCGTCGATGACGTCGTCGTGGCACAGCGAACCAACCTGTACCAGTTCCACCGACACCCCGCCGAGGATCACCTCGTCGGTAACGGCGACGCTGATGGCATCGGCGTCGCGGGCGAGGATGGCCGCCGAGGCCACCGTGAACAGCGGGCGGGCTCGCTTGCCACCGGCGGTGATGAGATGGCCACCGATTTCGGCCATGTGGTCGTCTTCCACCGCCACGGCATGGAGCAGCGCCGCTTCCATCCTGGCGCGGTGGGCCGTCATCCCAGGAAACTCAAGGAGCGGACTCGCAGATGCCACAAGACTACGCTACGGCAGGCCGCCCCCCTCCGAGCAAGTGGCCACCGGTAGGTGAAGTTTGGGGGAGCGTCTGCCGATACAGCCCAGGCCCCCGCGTTTCCGTCCGCGGTGCGAAGTCGGGGGGTAGGGGTACACTCAGAGAACATTGATCCCCGAATGGGGCTGGAGGCACCAAGTTGTTTGAACGGTTCACCGACCGGGCTCGACGGGTAGTCGTACTGGCCCAAGAAGAAGCACGGCTACTCAACCACAACTACATCGGCACCGAGCACATTCTGCTCGGGCTCATTCACGAGGGCGAGGGAGTTGCCGCCAAGGCGCTTGAGTCCCTCGGGATCTCGCTGGAGGCCGTGCGCAGCCAGGTCGAGGAGATCATCGGTCAGGGTGGTTCGTCGCCGTCGGGTCACATTCCCTTCACGCCGCGCGCCAAGAAGGTCCTCGAGTTGTCACTGCGCGAGGCCCTACAACTCGGCCACAACTACATCGGCACCGAGCACATTCTCCTTGGCCTCATACGGGAGGGCGAGGGCGTAGCCGCCCAGGTGCTCGTGAAGCTCGGCGCCGACCTCTCGCGGGTTCGCCAACAGGTGATCCAACTCCTCTCGGGCTATCAGGGCCCGGGTGGGTCTTCAGACAAAGCCGGTCAGGTGGCCGGCGCAGGAGGCCCCCAGGGACCGGAGCAGGCCTCGGGGTCGCTGGTGCTCGATCAGTTCGGGCGCAACCTCACGCAGCAGGCGCGCGAGAAAAAGCTGGACCCGGTCATCGGTCGGGCCAAAGAGATCGAGCGCGTGATGCAGGTGCTGTCGCGCCGCCAAAAGAACAATCCGGTGCTCGTGGGTGAGCCTGGCGTCGGCAAGACCGCCGTGGTGGAAGGCCTGGCCCAGATGATCGTGGCCGACGACGTCCCGGAGACCCTCAAGGGCAAGCAGCTCTACACCCTTGACCTTGGCGCCCTGGTGGCGGGATCCCGTTACCGAGGCGACTTTGAGGAGCGGCTGAAGAAGGTCTTGAAGGAGATCCGTACTCGCGGCGACATCATCTTGTTCATCGACGAACTGCACACCCTTGTTGGCGCCGGCGCCGCCGAAGGGGCCATCGATGCCGCTTCCATCCTGAAGCCGATGCTGGCCCGCGGCGAACTGCAAACCATCGGTGCCACCACCCTCGATGAGTATCGCAAGCACCTGGAAAAAGACGCGGCCCTGGAGCGACGTTTCCAGAAGATCGTGGTGGAGGAACCGTCGGTGGCGCACACCATCGAGATCCTCAAGGGCCTCCGTGACCGCTACGAATCCCATCACCGAGTCACCATCACCGACCAAGCGCTGGTGGCGGCGGCCAACCTGGCCGATCGCTATATCGCCGATCGCCACCTCCCCGACAAGGCCATCGACCTCATCGACGAAGCCGGGTCGCGCCTGCGGATCAAGCGGATGGAGACCCCGGCGGACTACAAGGAGATCGAAAACGAACTCTCTGGGGTGGTCGAGGCCAAGAAGAAGGCGGTGGAGGGCCAGAACTTTGAGGAGGCCGGCCGTCTGCGCGACAAGGAGAAGGAACTCCTCGCCGCCAAGGAGGGCAAAGAGCGCGAGATCAAGGAGTCCGGCGTCGATCTGTTCGACGAGGTAGACGAGGAAGCCATCGCCGAGGTCCTCTCGATGTGGACGGGTATCCCGGTGTACAAACTCACCGAGGAAGAGACCCAGAAACTCCTTCACATGGAAGACGATCTCCACAAGCGGGTCATCGGCCAGGAAGACTCCATCCGGGCCGTCTCTCAGGCCGTCCGCCGCACGCGGGCTGGTCTCAAGGATCCGAAGCGTCCGAGCGGATCGTTCATCTTCCTCGGCCCGTCGGGGGTAGGGAAGACCGAACTGGCCAAGACACTGGCCGAGTTCCTCTTCGGCGACGAGACGGCGCTCATCAGCCTGGACATGTCCGAGTACATGGAGAAGCACACCGTCAGTCGTCTGGTGGGTTCGCCCCCCGGCTACGTGGGTTACGAGGAGGGTGGGCAGCTCACCGAAGCGGTTCGCCGTAAGCCCTTCTCGGTAGTGCTGTTCGACGAGATCGAAAAGGCCCACCCCGATGTGTTCAACACGCTGTTGCAGATCCTTGAAGAAGGACGCCTCACCGACGCCCAGGGTCGGTCGGTAGATTTCCGCAACACCGTGTTGATCATGACGTCCAACCTCGGCACCGCCGATCTGCGCAAGGCCAACCTCGGCTTCGGTCGGGCGGACGAAGCCGTGTCGTATGAGCGGATGAAGGCGAAGGTCAACGACGCCTTGAAGCAGCACTTCCGCCCCGAGTTCCTCAATCGCATCGACGAGACCATCGTGTTCCACGAACTGTCGAAAGACGAAGTGACCCAGATCGTGGATCTGATGATCGCCCGTACGCAGAAGCAGCTCGAGGGTCAGGGGCTCGGGATCGAACTCACCCCCGCCGCCAAGGTTTTCGTGGCCGACAAGGGCTACGACCCCACTCTGGGCGCTCGTCCGCTGCGTCGTGCCATCCAGCGGCTGATCGAGGACGAACTCTCCGAGAAGCTCCTGTACAAGGAGTTCTCCGTCGGGCAGATCATCGTCGTGGATGTGGCCCCGAATGCCGAAACCGGCGAGATGGAGCTCACCTTCCGGGCTGTGGAGGGTTTTGAGCCCCCGCCGATGGAGTTGGCCGAGGCTGGTCCCAGCGAGGGGTAACACCCCCTTTCGGTATCCCCGCCCCCCTGTTGGGGGGGGTATCGATCAGCGTTCGCGGCGGGCGTCGAGCCAGCGCAGGGCCACCCCTGCGTAGGTAGCGATGCCCGCCACCATGGCGTCTTCGTGCAACACCATGCGATTGGAGTGATTGGGGGCCGTATCGCGAGGGGCTACCCCGGGTGGGCGTGTGCCTAAAAAGGCCATCGCCCCGGGAACTTCTTCGAGCACGTAGGACCAGTCCTCGGCGCCCATCACCGGGGCGGGCATCTCCCGGGCGTTGGAGTCGCCGAGCAGCCCCTCCGCGGTGGCGAGCACGAAGCGGGCGGCGTCTTGGTTGTTGATGGTCACGGGGTAGCCGTGCTGCACCGTGACCTCGGCGGTGGCGCCGTGGGCGGAGGCGATGCCGGTGGCTACCTGTTCGATGTTGGCGAGCACCGCGTCGCGCGCTTTGGCGGAAAGGGTGCGGACGGTGCCGAACAACTCGGCCGTCTCGGGAATCACGTTCCAGGTGGTGCCCGCCTGCACGCGCGCCACGGTCACGACGGCGGGGTCGAACACATCTACCCGGCGGGTGACCATGGTCTGGAAGGCCCCAACCATTTCGCAGGCGATGGGGATGGGGTCGCAGGCGTGATGGGGCATGGAGGCGTGCCCGCCCCGGCCGCGCACGGTCACCTGGAACTGGTCCGCCGAGGCCAGCAGGGCGTTGCCCCGCGTGGCGATCACGCCGGAGGGGATGGTGGGCGACTGGTGGATGGCGAAGGCCATCGACACTGGCTCAGCCCCGGCCCCGGCGGTGGCCAACAAGCCATCGCGCAGCATGTGCCGGGCCCCGTGGTGCCCTTCTTCCCCCGGCTGGAACATGAAGGCCACCCGGCCGGTGAGGGCGCCCCGGCGGGCGGCCAGGAGCCGGGCGGTAGCGGCGAGCATGGCCACGTGCGAGTCGTGGCCGCAGGCGTGCATAGCGCCCTCGATGCCGCTCGAGAACTCCACGCCGGTGTCTTCCTGGAGGGGCAAGGCGTCCATGTCGCCGCGCAGCAGGATCGTGGGGCCCTCTTCGTCGCCATCGAGCACGGCGACCACCCCCGAGGTGGTGGTACTCACGGTGACGGTGAGACCGAGACCATCGATGGCCTCCAGCACGGCGGCCTGTGTATGGGGCAGGTGGAGGCCCAGTTCGGGTGCCTCGTGCAGGCGCCGGCGAAGCGCGACGGCTTCGGGAAGCTGGTTGGCCGCAGCGGGCAGGACCCCGTCGAGGATGTCAATGCTCATGAAGAGGGGTCCAGAAGCACTTTGAGGACGCCGTCTTCGCGGGCATCAAAGATCCGGTAGCCCTCGGCGGCCTCAGAGAGGCCGAGGCGATGGGTGAAGACGTCTTCTGGATGGAGTTTCCCGCTCGCCACCAGAGGAAAGAGCGCCGGCCAGGTGGTGGGGATGGCGGCGATGGTGACCCGAAAGGTAAGGCGCTTCATGAGCGCTACCGGGACTGGGAAGGGGAAGGCCATGTTGAGGTTCACGCCGATCACCGAAATGGTGGCTCCGGGGGCGGCACACAAGATGGCGTCGGTGAGGGTCTGATCGGCCCCCACCGCCTCGATCACCGCGTCGGCCCCGTGGCCCCTGGTGGCTTCATAGATCTTGGCCACCGCGTTGCCGTCGGTGGCATCGATCGGCTCCGCCCCGAGTTGTTCGGCCCGGGTGAGGCGGTCGGGTACTCGGTCTACCGCCAGGATGCGCGACGGGCCGTAGAGCTGCGCGCACTGCAAGGCGAACACCCCCACCGGGCCCATCCCGATGACCACCACCACATCGCCAGGGGTGATGTCGGCCCGTTGGGCACCGAGGTAGCCGGTGGGCAGGATGTCGGTGAGCAACACGGCCTGCTCGGTGGTGATGCCCTCGGGGATGTGGACTACGCAAGCATCGGCGGCGGGCACCCCCACCGCTTCGGCTTGGCCTCCATGCAGTTCGAGCGACGTGCCGAAGACCTTCAGGCCGGCGTTCCGACAGGTGACGACGTCGCCTGATCGGCAGTTGGGGCAGTGGCCGCAGCCGATGACGCCCGACACGATGACGCGGTCACCTTTGGCCACTGAGGTAACCGAGCGCCCCACATCTTCCACCGTGCCCACGAACTCGTGGCCTAAGTGCACGCCGGGGATGGTCATGGGACCGTGGTAGAGGTGGAGATCCGATCCGCAGATAGCGGTGCGTTCAACCCGCAGGAGCAAGCCATCGGGCCCGGGCACCACCGCGTCGGGTACCTCCTGCACTGAAACGTCCCGTTCTCCGTTCAACACGACTGCTCGCATGGTGACCGACCCTAGGTGGCCGCTTCCGGACGCGCTCGTCCTCCGGTCGGGCTCACCGGGGAGCGAGGCGCCAGTCCACGGGGGAGCGGCCGGCGGCCAGCAGCGCGTGGTTGGCTCGCGAAAACGGTCGGCTGCCAAAGAATCCCCGATGGGCCGAGAGGGGAGATGGGTGCGCCGACTCGATGATCACATGGCGGTCGTGGTCGATCAGGCTTTTCTTCCGGCGAGCCGATCCTCCCCAGAGGATGAACACCACGCGTTCGTCCTTGGCGTTGACGACCCGGATGACCTCATCGGTGAAGATCTCCCAGCCCTTCCCTCGGTGGGATGCCGCCTGGCTTGCCCGCACGGTGAGCGTGGTGTTGAGAAGGAGGACCCCCTCGGCGGCCCAGGCATCGAGACAACCGTGGCCCGGGGGCGGAATCTCGAGGTCGTCATGAAGTTCCGTCAGGATGTTTCGCAGCGACGGCGGCACCGCCACGCCGAGGGGCACGGAGAAGCACCGTCCGTGGGCCTGTCCGGGGCCGTGGTAGGGGTCCTGGCCCACGATGAGCACCCGCACGTCACCTAGGGGGGTGAGCGGCAGGGCCGCCAACACCTCGCTCGGTGGCGGGTACACGGGGTAGGCCGCCCGTTCGGCCGCCACGAATGCCTGCAGATCAGACCAATACGGCTTGGCGAACTCGGCCTGCAGCATCGGGTTCCAGTCGGTGTTGGCGGCCATGACCGCACCGTAGAGCCCTGCCATGACGAACAGATGTTCGTACTGTCACATCCCGCGGCGTAAGTTCCTGGTATGGCAAAAGCAAAAACCACCTACCGATGCACTGCGTGCGGTGCCTCCGAGCCCAAATGGACTGGGCGATGCTCGGGCTGCGAGGGCTGGAACACGCTCGTTGAAGAACTAGTGGAGCCGGCGCCGTCTTCGGCCGCGGGGCCGGTCGTGGCGGTGCCGATGCCGATCGCCGCGGTGAACACCGAGGCCTGGGCCCCCGCTCCCACCGGAGTTGGCGAGGCTGATCGCGTGCTGCAGGGGGGACTGGTGCCCGGTTCGGTCACGGTGCTGGGAGGTGAGCCAGGGATTGGGAAATCCACGCTGCTCCTGCAGATGCTCGCTGGCTTGGCCCTCACCGGGCGTCGTTGTTTGTACGTCACCGCCGAGGAGTCGGCCCAGCAGGTGCGGCTGCGGGCCGAGCGGCTGGGCGCGTTGCCACCGAATCTGTGGCTGGTGTCGGATACGGCCCTGCCCCACGTGCTCGCCCACATCGAGGCGGTGCAGCCGGATGTGGTGGCCGTCGATTCGATCCAGACGATCTACGAGCCGTCGCTGTCCTCGGCCCCGGGCTCGGTAGCCCAGGTACGCGAGTGCGCCCACCGGCTCGTGCGGGTGTCCAAGGAGCGGGCCATGGCCTCAGTGCTGGTGGGCCATGTGACCAAAGACGGCGCGCTGGCGGGCCCCAGGGCGCTGGAGCACCTCGTGGATACCGTGTTGTCCTTCGAGGGGGAGCAGCACCATGCCCTTCGGTTGCTGCGGGCGGTGAAGCACCGGTTCGGGTCGACCGACGAACTGGGGCTGTTCGAGATGACCGACGCGGGCCTGGCGGGCGTCCCCGATCCCTCGGCGTTGTTCCTGGCCGATCGTCGGCCGGGTACCCCCGGTTCCATGGTGGCCCCCGTGCTCGACGGCCACCGTCCACTTTTAGTGGAGGTGCAGGCGTTGGTAGCCAAGTCGGTCATACCCACTCCACGCCGGTCGGCCCAAGGGCTCGATTCAGGCCGGCTGGCGCTGATTATCGCGGTGCTCCAGCAGCACGTGCAGATGCCCTTCGCCGATCTTGATGTGCACACGGTGGTGGCCGGCGGAGTGAAGACAACCGAGCCGGGGGTTGATCTCGCCCTGGCCTTGGCGCTCACCTCGGCCCGGGGCGGCCTTGCCCTCCCCGACGACTTGGTGGCTTGCGGCGAGGTGGGTCTCGGCGGCGAACTGCGTCAGGTGCACCAGACCGCCCGCCGGTTGGCCGAGGCGGCCCGGCTGGGGTTCCGACGGGCGATCGTGCCCGCCAGCGCGCCCCTGAACCTTCCTGGCATCGACGTGATTCGGGTGGCCACATTGCGCGAGGCGGTGCGGGCTTGTTCGGATGATTTGGGGCGGCGCCGAGCCTCATAGTGCGCCATCTACCCCGAGGTTCGTGGGGTGCCCGGTAGCATCACGGGATGGCTTCTCGCCGCAGTGCCGAACTCCTCGCCGCCCTCGCCGTGGTGGCTCCCGGCACGCCGCTGCGCTCCGGCCTCGATCGCATCCTCCAGGCCAAGATGGGCGGCTTGGTGGTGGTGGGCGACGGGCCCGAGGTGCTCAACATCTGCTCGGGTGGTTTCTTGCTCGATGCCGCCTTCAGCCCCCAGCGGCTTTCGGAGTTGGCCAAGATGGATGGGGCCATCATTCTGGCGTCCGATGCTGGCCGGATAGCCCGGGCCAACGTGCATCTGGTGCCGAGTCCCGCCGTTCCCACCACAGAAACGGGCACTCGTCACCGAACCGCGGAACGGGTGGCGCGGTCGATCAACGTGCCGGTGATTTCGATCTCGGAGGACATGGCCATCGTGGCGCTCTATGCCAACGATCAGAAATACACCCTGGAGCCGATACCGCGAATTCTCACTCGGGCCAATCAGGCCCTGCAGACGCTCCAGCGGTACCAGAACCGTTTCGATGAGGTCACCGCGATGCTCTCCAGCGTGGAGGTGGGGGATCTTGTGTCGGTGCGCGATGTAGTGGTGGTGCTTCAGCGGGCCGAGATGGCGTGCCGAGTGGCCGCGGAAGTTGAGGTCGACATCATCGAACTCGGCGTGGATGGCCGCCTGGTGCGCCTCCAGTTGGAGGAACTCATGGAGGGCATTGCGCAGGCCCGTCGCCTGGTGGTCATGGACTACTTCGAGGAAACCACGGGATGGCCGATCGAGTCGGCGTTGGCCTCGCTGGCCGCGCTGGAGGCCGATGACCTACTGGACCTGCGGGCGGTGGCCGCGGCGATCCACCTTCCGGGGAAGCACCTCGATCTCGATCACAACCTCCAAACGCGGGGCTACCGACTGCTGGCCAGCATTCCCCGTCTGCCCGACCCGGTCATCGACGGGATCGTGGCGCGCTTCACCAACCTGCCGAGGATCATGCGAGCCTCCGTCGACGAGCTCAACGAGGTCACTGGCATCGGCGGCACCCGGGCCCAGGCCATCAAGCAAGGCTTGTCCCGGCTGGCGGAATCCAGCATCCTCGATCGCTACTCCTGAGGGGCACCCGGCGCTCTCGGCACGCTAGAAACCCTCTATGCGCACCACACTGCGATCGGGCACACCGGTGGAGATCTGTCGGCCCGTCGACCGACGTCCCCCGACGCGAGGGCTGGTGCTGATCCCCGACATCATGGGTCTGCGGCCGCTTTTTGCTGCTCACAGCCAGCAGTTGGCCGATGATCAGGGGTGGGCAGTGGCGGCGGTGGAGCCCTGGCCGGGCCGGGAGAACCTGACGGTAGAGGATCGCCTCGCCGCGGTGCACACCATTGACGACGCGGCGTTTTTAGCCGATCTCGTCGACGCCGCCGACGCGTTGGAGGTGGAACCGGTGGGGATCACCGGGTTTTGTATGGGCGGCATGTTCACCTTCAAAGCCGCCGGTAGCGGTCGCTTCCACCGGGCGGTGGGGTTCTACGGGATGCTCCGGGTACCCGAACACTGGCGGAGTGCCGATGGGGTTGAGCCGCTAGCGGCGCTCACCCGTCCCGAGGCCTGTCCCACGATGGCCATCATCGGATCCTTGGATCGTTGGACGCCGCCGGCGGATGTGGAGGCCGCCGAGGCCGCCGGAGTCACCGTGGTGCGCTACGAGCAGGCCGACCACGGGTTCGTGCACGACGAAACCCGCCCCGCCCATCGCCGGGCCGATGCCGCCGACGCGTGGGCCAACGCCATCGCCTTCCTGAGCCGCTAACCCCCGCCACGGGAGCGCGTTAGCGGGCCCGACGGGTGAGTTGGTCGCGATCGAGGATGCGGTACCGGCGCTCGGACTGATCGATCCATCCGAGCCGGACGAAACTGGCGATCGCCTTGTTCACCCGTTCGCGAGAAGCCCCCACCATGCTGGCGAGTTCTTCCTGGGTGATTGGGAGCACGAACTCATCAAGGTCGCCGCCCATTTCGAGGAGGCGCTTGGCCGTGCGCCCCGACACATCCAGGAACATCGAGTCGGCCAGGGCCTCGTCCATGTTGCGCAGGCGACCCGCCAGCAGGCCGACAACCCCCCAGAGCAAGGCGGGATGGGCATCGAACTCGTGATGCACTACTTCGTAAGGAATGGAGATGACCTGGGAGGGTTCGAGGGCGCGGGCCTCGGCGGAGCGGCCCAGCCCGTCGAGTAAGCCCATTTCGCCGAAGAGATCACCCCGTTCCATCAGGGCAAAGACCGATTCGCGGCCGTCGTCGGATTTGCTGACGATGGCAACGATGCCGTCTTCCATCACATAGAGGTGATCGGCCTCGGCGCCTTGGGAGAACACAACGTCGCCGCGTTGCAGTTCCACGGATTGAGTGGAGTCGGCGAGTCGCTGAAGGGCTTCGTCGTCGAGTCCGTTGAAGAGTTCGGTGCTCTGGAGCAGCCCAAGGTCCACCACGGCCGCCACGCTAGCCCGAGGGAACCTCCAGGCCCGACGGGATTGGGCCCACCCCCGGGGCGGGTTTTCCGGGGCGGTATCCTCGGGTTATGTCGACGTGGGCAATTGTGGTGGCGGGTGGGAGTGGCGAACGGTTCGGGCAACGCAAGCAGTACCTCCCCCTGGCGGGGGCACGGGTGCTCGATTGGGCGTTGCGGGCGGCGGGTCAGCACAGCGATGGTGTGGTGCTGGTGGTGCCGGCCGATGCGGCCGGGGAGATCGAGCCGCTGGCCACCATGGTGGTGGCCGGTGGCCGTACCCGCTCCGAGTCGGTGCGGGCCGGCCTGACGGCGGTCCCCGCCGAGGCGACGGTGATCTTGGTGCACGATGCGGCTCGTCCGGTTCCGGTGCCTGGAGTCTGGGAGAGGGTGCGGGCGGGGGTGATCGACGGCGCCGATGCGGTGGTTCCGGTGGTCCCCATCCGCGACAGTCTTCGCGCCGTGGGTGGCGGCGCCATCGATCGGGCGGGGGTGGTGGCGGTGCAGACGCCGCAAGGGTTCCGGGCCGAGGCATTGCGCTCGGCGCACCACGATGCTCCCGAAGGAACCGACGATGCGTCGCTCGTGGAGGCTGCAGGTGGCAGGGTGGTGGTCGTGGATGGTGACGAGCGCAACCTAAAGATCACCACGCCGATCGATCTCGAGCGGGCGGAACTGCTGTGTCGGTGAGGGTAGGGCACGGCTTTGACGTGCATCCTTTCGGCCTCGACCCCACTCGGGTGCTTGTGCTCGCGGGGGTGGTGTTCGATGGCGAGCGAGCCCTGGCTGGTCACAGCGATGCCGATGTCGTGGCCCACGCCGTGATCGATGCGTTGCTGGGGGCCGCGGGCCTGGGCGACATTGGTCAGCACTTCCCCGACACGGATCCCACGCTGGCGGGTGCCGACAGCCTCGAGATGCTTCGCCGCGCCGTAGCCGAGTTGCGATCGCAGGGCTGGGAACCAGGCAACGTGGACTGCACCGTGGTGCTCGAGGCCCCGAAGTTGGCCCCGCGCCGGGAGGAAATGCAGGCCCGTCTCAGCGACGCGGTGGGGGCGCCGGTGACGGTGAAGGGCAAGCGGGCCGAGGGCCTCGGCAGCCTGGGTCGCCACGAGGGCATCGCCTGCTTTGCGGTGGCGCTGGTGGAGCGCCGCGAGTGACCAAGCCCCGTCGACCGACCAAGGGACCGAGTGCATCCAAGTCGCCCCCGCGCCGCGCCCCGGCCGCGGGCCGCTCCACCGGGGCCACCCCGGCGCGGACAGGCGCCGGGGGGGCACGGGGCAAGCCCCGGGCGGGCGCTAACCGGCCCACCGGGAAGCGCCAGGGGCTAGGGGGCGAGCAGGTTGAGGGGCGCCAGGCGGTACGCGAACTTTTTCTGGCGGGCCGCCGCAAGGTGCATGAGGTGTGGCTGCTGGCCGAGCAGGATCCGTCCGACATCCTTGAGGACATCATCGAACTCGCCGAGGCGGAGCGGGTGCCGGTGCGGCAGGTGAGCCGGGGCAAGTTCTTCGCCGAGGCTCGCTGCGAGGCGCCACAGGGCGTGCTGGCGAAGGCGGCGGCGCTCCCGGAGACGGCGCTGGACGAACTGGCTACGACCCGCCGGGACGGACACCCGCCCTTTCTCATCGCCGTCGACGGAGTGACCGACCCGGGCAACCTGGGGGCGCTGTTGCGCTCGGCCGAATGTGCGGGGGCCACCGGCATCGTGTTGCCGCGCCACCGGGCCGTGCATGTCACCCCCACCGTCACCAAAACGGCGGCCGGGGCCGTGGAGCATCTGCGCTTCGCCATCGCGGGCGGGCTTCCCACCGCCCTCCAGGACCTACGCCGCCAGGGCGTGTGGGTGGTGGGCCTCGATGGGGATGGCACCACGGTGTTGTGGCAGCTCCCCGCCGCCGACGGGCCCATTGCGCTGGTACTCGGGGCGGAGGGCACGGGGCTTTCTCGGTTGGTTCGTCAGCGGTGCGATGCCATTGCCAGCATCCCGCTCAACGGTTCGCTTTCGTCGCTGAATGTGGCGGCGGCGGCGGCGGTGGCGTGTTACGAAGTGGCCCGCGCTCGCTCCCGCTCCTAGCAACGGCCCTGACCAGCGCCTTCTCCGAGCCGGGTGCCGGAATCGAACCGACGACATCTTCTTTACAAGAGAAGTGCTCTGCCAACTGAGCTAACCCGGCGTGTTCTGCGGGCCAGGGTAGCGGCCGAAATCGACCATCCTTGATTGCGGTGCGCCCAGCGGCCAGCCTAGGGGGAATGGCACTCACCGACCGAGACCAAGCGATTCTCGATTTCGAGCGCAGTTGGTGGACTGAGGTCGGTCCGAAGGACACCGCGATACGCGATCGCTTCGAACTGTCCGGTACCCGCTACTACCAACTCCTCACGGAGTTGATCGACGATCCTGATGCGCTCGAGTACGATCCGCTTCTGATTCGCCGCCTTCGCCGGGTACGGGAACGTCGTCGTCGCGCTCGTGTCGAAGGCCGGCCCATGAGCCAGCTCGATAGGCGATAAGGGAGACTCCACCCATGGCCACACGCCGACCTGACGAATCATCCCTCAACCCCGCTCGCGGCATCGCCCTCGTCGTGGCCGCGGTGTTGATCGGCCTGTTCCTGATCCGTTACAGCCTCGACAGCTCTGAGAACGTCTCGGGCCAAGACAGTAGTCCTCCCACCACCGAGAAGGCCGACTCCGACAAGGTCACCACCACCACTGTGGCGCCGCGACCCCCGGCGGATGTGCCCACGATCGTGCTGAACGGTTCCGGTGTGACCGGGGCGGCGAAGGCCTACAGCACCACCCTCAGCCTGGCCGGTTTCCGGCTCACAAACCCCGCCGGGGCCAACGCCGACGGCGAGAACGTGACCACGACCCAGGTGTTCTTCGCCCCCGGGTTCGAAGGCGAGGCGGCCGCGGTGGCCGCCGCCATCGGCGCGCCGGCCATCGTGCCCGCCCCGATCCCTGCCGTGCCCCCGGGGCAGATCGCCGGCGCCAGCGTGGTCGTCGTGCTCGGCTCTGACCTCGGCAGCGTCACGCCGGCAGCCGCGCCCGCCACCTGAGGGTCGCCCTCTCTCGTGGGTGCCGACGGCACTGACCCGCTCGCTGCCCTGCGCAGCCAACCCGACCACGCCGCCATTTTGGTGGATTTCGACGGCACCGTGTCCCCCATCGTGGCAAGGGCCGGCGACGCTCGACCCCTCCCGGGGGTGCGGGAAGTGTTGGCGGCCCTGCAGGAGGCCTACGCGGTAGTGGCGGTCATCTCCGGTCGCCCCGTCGCCTATCTCACGCAGCACCTCGGGTCCGGTCTTTCTCTGGTCGGCCTGTACGGACTGGAGTGGACTAACGGTGGCGAACGATTCGAACACGCCGAGGCTGCCCCCTGGCGGCCGGTGATCGACGCGCTCGCCGCCGAAGCATCTCGTGTGCTGCCGGCCGGGGTGGAGGTGGAGCACAAGGGCCTTTCCCTCACCCTGCACCTGCGCCCGGCCCCGCCCTCGGCGGGGGCGGTGGTGCAGGCGTGGGCGGCCGACGCGGCCCGACGCACCGGCGTGGAGCAACGGGCGGCCAAACTGTCCGTGGAACTCCACCCCCCGATCGCTGCCGACAAGGGCACGGTGGTGGCTCATCTTCTACGCGGTCTGACCGCCGCCGCTTACCTTGGCGACGACCAGGGCGACCTCCCGGCCTTCGCGGCGCTCGATTCATTTCGCGCCGCCGGTGGCCACGCCGCCAAGATCGCCGTCGCCGGGATCGATGCCACCCCGGCGCTGGTGGCCGCTGCCGACATCGTGGTGGACGGACCTCCCGCCGCGCTCGCCCTGCTCCGCACGCTCATCTAACGCAACATCGCGGCGCCGGCTCAGGCCTCGGCGGCGGCGATCTGGTGGGCGAGCCACTGGGCCGGGGTGTGGGCCCGCACGATCCCGCCGAGGACCACCGCCCGTCGTTGGCGTTCCTCGGCGGGCATCTGCACCGCGTCGTGAAGCACCCCGGCGGTGCCGGCCACGTCGAAGGGGGACACCCGCAGCGCCGCTTCCTGCAAGCCGTCCCAGGCCCCGGCCTCGGCCGACAGCGCCAGCACGGCGTTGCGCTCGTTCACCAAGATGGCCTCGGAGGCCACCAGGTTGAGACCGTCGCGGATGGGATTGACGAGGAATACGTCCCCGCGTCGCATGAGCGCCACCGACGCTGGGAAGTTGTCCTCCACCGAGAGGTTGATGGGTTGCCAGTGGGCGGTACCCCACCGTTGATTGATCTCGGCCACCGCCAGTTCGACCTCGGCCTGGTAGCGGGCATAGGCCGCGACACCCGGACGAGACGGGTACGCCTCGGCTACGAACACCACCTCGCCGCGATGCTCGGGGTGCTGGCGCAGAAGTTCATCGAAGGCGAGGAAACCGCGGAGCAGATTCTTGGAAAGTTCCAGGCGATCGACCCGGGCGATGACCGTGCGGTCACCCACCATGGCTTGCAGGGTGGCGAGGGCCTCCTGGCAGGCCGACGACGACGCCGCCCGCCTGATGTCATCGGGGTCGGTGGCGAGGGGAGCCACGAACGTGGAGGGGGTCAGCCCAGCGCACTGGCGAGCGGAGTCGGTGAAGTCCGTGGCCCACTGCTGGGTATGGAAACCGCAGGCCCGATGGGCGGCGAGGCCTTGGAGCAGTTCGCGTCCGGCCTCGGAGGGGATCGCCGAGAACCACACCGGGGGGGCGAAGGGCGTATGGCTGAAATGCACACAGTCCAAATCCGGCCGGAGCACCGCCAGTCGAGTCGCGACCAGGCAGAGGTGGTAGTCCTGCACGAGCACTACCGCGCCGGCGGGGGCCACCTCGGCTACCGCATCAGCGAACGCGTGGTTGACCGCCCGGTACGCGTCCCAGGCCACCGTCCAGGAGTGGTCGAAGGCCGGCTGTCGAGGAAGATCCCAGAGCCCGTGATGGGCAAACCACAACACGCCGTTGCTCACCTCGTCGTAGGCGAGTCGGTAGGTGTCGGGATCCAGCGCCAGCATCCGGAGTCGGAATCCCTCCGCCTCTGCCACTCCCGCGGCGGCGGCCTGCCGGTCACCTGCGGTCATGGCGGCGGCGATCCAGATGGTGTCGGTTCCTTCCACCAGCGGACCGATGCCCGAGATCAGGCCACCGGCGCCGCGGCGACTGCGCAACGTGCCGTCGGCTGCTCCGGTGAAGGTCACCGGGCCGCGGTTGGAGACCAGCACGATCGGTCGGTCGTGGGGGGGAGGACTGAGCATCGGAAGCAACGGTAGGACACCGGCTGGGGCACCATGGTCGCCGTGCGCGTCGTAGCTGCTCCCGACAAGTTCCGTGGCACCGCGACAGCGGCGCAGGTGGCCGCCGCCATTGGGCGTGCCGCCGCCGTCGCCGGGTGGGAATGTCGCCAGGTGCCCATGGCCGACGGCGGGGAGGGCACCCTGGCGGCCCTGGGTGGCCCGAACCGAACCATGGAGGTAACCGGCCCCCTGGGGGCGCCGGTGCTGGCGGCGTGGCGGCTTGACGGGCCGCTCGCGGTGATCGAAATGGCGCAGGCGGCCGGGCTCGATCTCGCCGGCGGCGCCGAACACAACGATCCCATCGCCGCCTCCACCGTCGGGGTGGGGCAACTCATCGGGCTGGCGATGAACAACGGCGCCCGCCGCGTGATCGTGGGTCTGGGGGGTTCGGCGACCACCGACGGCGGCCTGGCCGCCCTGCGGGGGTTGTATCCCCTCGCCAGACTCAAAGGCGTCCAACTCGTCGCCGCCTGCGATGCCCTTGTGGGGTTTTACGATGCCGCCGATCGGTTTGCGCCACAAAAGGGCGCCAGCCCCGCGCAGGTGGCGTTGCTGCGGCGCCGCCTCGAGCGGTTGGCGCAGGTGTACCTCGACGAGCACGGGGTAGATGTGGTGTCCATGCCCGGCGCCGGCGCCGGTGGTGGCCTCGGCGGCGGCCTGGCGGCGGCGGGGGCCACGTTGGTCAGCGGGTTTGATCTCGTGGCCGACGAAGTTGATCTCGACGAACACATCGAGGGCGCCGACCTGGTGATCACCGGCGAAGGGTTTCTCGATGCCGGGAGTTTCGAGGGCAAGGTGGTGGGAGGGGTGGCGGCCATGGCGACGCGATTTGATGTGCCGACGGTGGCGATCGCCGGGCGCGTCTACGACGGCATGGCGGATCGCCTCGAGTCGCGATCGTTGGTCGACGGTTTTGGGGAAGCCCGGGCGTTGGCCGAGACGTTGGCCTGCATCGAAGAAGTGGCTCTCGACCTGCTGGTTGGCTTTCAACCATGATGGACACGACGCCAGCTCCGGGGGTTCCATGACCGACGATTTCAGCTATCTCGACGCCACCGGGCAGGCCGACCTGGTCCGGGCGGGGGAGGTCACCCCGTTGGAACTGGTGGACGCGGCCATCGCCCGCATCGAGGCGGTAAACCCCCAACTCAACGCCGTGATTACCCCCCTCTACGACCGGGCGCGGACCGAGGCCGTTTCCCACTCACTACCCGACGGACCCTTTCGCGGGGTGCCGTTCTTGCTGAAGGACCTCTCGGCCCATTCGGCGGGGGACCCGTTCCATGAGGGGATGGGATTTCTGAAGCAGCGGGGTTGGACGGAGCCGCACGACACCACCTTGGTGGCTCGGTTCCGCGCCGCCGGGCTCATCGTGGTGGGCAAGACCAATACTCCCGAACTTGGCATCCTGCCCACCACCGAACCGTTGGCCTACGGGCCCACGCATAACCCGTGGGACCTCAGCCGCTCGACGGGAGGCTCTAGTGGGGGCTCGGCGGCGGCGGTGGCTGCGGGTCTTGTGCCCTTGGCCCATGCCAACGATGGCGGCGGATCCATCCGAATTCCGGCCAGTGAGTGCGGCCTGGTGGGGCTCAAACCCACGCGGGGGCGCGTGTCGTGCGGGCCGGAATTCGGGGACGTGATGGGCGGCCTCACCGCAGACCTGGTGGTGAGTCGGAGCGTGCGGGACACCGCGACCGCCCTGGATGCGGTGCAGGGCATGGCCCCTGGCGACCCCTTTAGTGCCCCCGACCCACTTCGCCCATTCCTCGATGAAGTGGGCGTTCCCGCCGGTGCGTTGCGGATCGGGGTGCTTACCGCCAGTCCCGGTGGGACGGTAGCGGTTCATCCTGATTGTGTGGAGGCCACTGAGGCGGTGGCCCGGCTGCTGGAGGGGCTTGGTCATCGTGTTGAGCCAAGCCATCCGGCGGCGTTGGATGACCTGGATTACACCGGCCACTTCATCACCAACTGGGCGGCGGGAGCGGCCTGGAATCTCGATTACTGGAGTCGCCGCACCGGTATGGAGATCGGTCCGGAGGATGTGGAACCGCTCACGTGGGCGCTGGCGGATCTGGGCCGGTCCACCACGGCTGCGGCGTGGCTCTCAGCGCGTGAATGGCTACAGGCGAACAGTCGGGCGGTGGCTGCGTGGTGGAGCGAGGGGCATGATCTTCTTCTCACCCCCACCATCGCCGAGCCACCCCCGCTCCTAGGCACGTTCGACAGTCCACCGGATAATCCCCTCCACGGCTTGTTCCGGGCGGCGGAGTTGGTGCCGTTCACCCCGCCGTTCAACGTCACCGGGCAACCGGCGATTTCGCTGCCGTTGCACTGGAACGCCGATGGCTTGCCCATCGGGGTGCAATTGGTGGCTGCCTTTGGGCGCGAAGACCTTCTCTTGCGGGTGGCGGCCCAACTCGAAGGGGCGCATCCCTGGGCGCAGCGCATTCCCCCGATTCACGCCTGAGAGAGCGTTAGGCTGTCGCCGTGAGTGACCGTATTCGAGCCGCGGGTTCTATCGCCTGGTCACTGGTAGGGCTTCTGCTCCTACTCGCTCTTGTGGGACTCGTCGCTTGGGTGTTTCGCGTGATCTGGCCGCCGCTGATACTTGCCGGTGTCATCGTGTTCCTTGGCAATCCAACGGTCACTCGTCTGCAGCGGCACAACATCCCTCGGGCGGGGGGCGCGATCATCATCTATCTAGGGTTCATGGCCGCCTTGGTGCTCGTCGGCGTGCTCGTCGCTCCCAAGGTGAGTCGCCAAACCGATGGCCTGGCGACCGCATGGCCGGACCTCCAGCGCGATCTTGAGCAACGGGTAAACGATGTGGCGGAGGAGTCGAGAGAGGGCAGCTGGCCCGTCCAAATCCCGACCTACGCAGAGCTCGAGGAGCAGTTCGCACCCGCCGACGCAGCCGATACCGACGAGGACGGCACGATTAGCCCCGCAGAACAAAAGGACCGCCTCGTCGGGCAGTTCGCATCCGCGCGCAGGGTGTTCGGGCGGATCTTCCACGTGGGGTTGATCTTTGTGCTGGCCCCGGTGCTCGCGTTGTACCTACTGATCGACCTCCCCAACATTCGACGTGTCTTGCGGGGGCTCGTACCAGAGAGGAATCGCGGCGATGTGATGGTGATCACCCGACGGTTGAGCGTCTCCCTCGGTGGTTACGTGCGCGGCCAGTTGGCGGTGTCATTCTTGGTCGGGATGATGGCCTCCATCGGCCTGCTGATTATCGGCCTGCCCTACTGGCTACTGGTGGGCATGGTGGCGGGGATCTTCAACCTGATCCCCTTGATCGGCCCGTGGGTGGGGGCCGTCCCGGCCATCGCCATCGCCCTGAGCACGGGTGGGGGCACGACCCAGGCGCTCCTGGCGGCCCTGGTGATGCTGATCGTGCAGCAAATCGACAACCACCTCATCAGCCCCATGGTGATGCAGCGAGCCGTAAAGTTGCACCCAACCGTGGTGATACTGGCCCTGCTGGCCGCCGGGTCGCTGTGGGGTTTCGTGGGCATGCTGATTGCGGTGCCCGCGGCGGCGGCGCTGAAGATTTTGGTGGGTCAGGCGTGGCGCCGTCTGGCGCTCGATGAGCCGCTCGACGAGATCGAAGCCCGCTGGGAGTCGGATGCAGAAAGCAAGGTGAGTGGGGGGTTTGTGGAGCGAGTGGGCGCCGATGTGGGGCCCGACCCCGAGCCGATGGGGCTGATCTGACCGCCAGGAACATCCCTTAGTTCTGCAGCGCGCCTCGTAACACCACGAGGGCTGTAGCCACGGTGTGCATGCCGTCGTCAAGGGAAATGGGTCCCGCCGGGAGGGAATCGCTGACGGCCAACTCGGCGCGCTCTCGACTGCAACCAGTGAGGGCTCGCACGAGGTCGACGAGTCGGTGGGGGCTGCGGTGGGGATGGTTCGAGGGTTGGATCATTAGGGTGGTGGGTCATTTCCAGGGGAGGGAGAATCGATGAGGGTCGTCGCCCAACCGTCACGCCGGATGGGTACCGGGGTGTCGACAGAGTTCCTTCCCCAGCATCGGTCAGCGGCCCTGTCACCTTGAGCCACTTGAGCCACTTAGGCGCTGCGCCGCCGATACCCCGGTAGGTCGATGAGGGCCGGGCGTTCGTCGATCCCGATCTCCACCGGTTTGAGGTTGGGCCGCACCAACGTGGCAGCGTGCTCGAGCCCCATGGCGGATCGGCTGAGCACCGCTTGGAGCACGGCGAGAGCTTGGGGCCCGAGTTCGTCGAGTGGCCGATTGCGATGGCGGCGGGTGCCCAGGTCTACCTGGGCGATGGCGTCGGTTCCGTCCATCTCTGCGATGTCGATCAGTAGGGCGATGTCCACGCCATAGCCCTGCACGAACGGCAGCCGTTCGAGGAGCGAGCGCCGACCGGCGTACTCGCCGGAGAGGGGTTGGACGATGGGAGCGAGGTGCGGGAACCAGGTGGCGATGGCTGGCCGCGCCATCAGTTCGGTGACCCGACCACCGCCATAGGCGCCGCCGTCTACGGGGCGGTCGTAAAAGCCCTTCACGAACCCGATATCCGGGCGAGCGAGCAGGGGACCAACGAGGCCTTCGACGAAGCGGGGGCCAAAGTCCAAGATGTCGGCGTCGCACCACACGATGAGGTCGCCTTCGGCCGCCGCCACGGACTTCCACAGGGCCTCGCCTTTGCCCTCGCCCGGCCCGACCTCGGGGAGCACATCGTTGACGCCGACGACTCGGGCGCCGGCATTGGCCGCGATCTCGGCGGTGTGATCTCGGGAGTGATCGTCGATCACCAGGATCTCGTCGATGAGGCCAATGCCGTCCATCAGCGTCTCCCGCAGGAGTTGCACATTTTGGCCGATGGTGGCGGCTTCATCGCGGGCCGGCAAGCACACCGACACCACGTGGCCGAGGCGCGTCTTTTCGGCGGCGAGCCCACGGGCCGTGAAGTCCGTGTGATGAAAAGTCTGGTACATGAGCCGACGCACGGCCTTATGCCTATCGGGGGAGTGTCCCGGCGGCAACTTCCTCTGGCGATGGGAATGGTCTCGAACCGGGTGGGGTTCGGTACCATCGCCGTTGTCCCCAAGCCCCTCCCTGAGGAACGATTCCGATGAGCGTCATTGTCCGAGTGCCCACCACGTTGCGTACCCTCACCGGAGGCACCTCCGAGGTGGCCGTCGAGGGAGCCACCGTCGGCGAGGTTCTCGCCGCCCTGGAGACGATGCACCCGGGCTTCGCCGAGCGCATCCTCGACGAGCAGGGCGGCCTGCGGCGGTTCGTGAACATCTTCGTGGCCGATGACGACATTCGGTTTCTGGAGGCACTGGCCACCCCGGTGCCCGATGGCGAAACGGTGTCGATCATCCCCGCCGTTGCTGGCGGCTAACGGACGGAGCGGTACGCGGCGGTCGCGCCAGCGGCCCCGGTCGGTCCGCCGTCGAGCAGGGATTAGCACTCTCTGGTTGCGAGTGCTGATCCAGGGTGATTGACTGGTTAGCACTCAAGCACCGCGAGTGCTAACGCAACTACTGCTCTGGAGGACCATCCCCCGATGTCCAAGATCATCGCCTTCGACGAAGAGGCCCGACGCGGGCTCGAAGCCGGCATGAACAAGTTGGCCGACGCCGTGCGGGTCACGCTCGGCCCCAAGGGCCGCAACGTCGTGCTCGACAAGAAGTGGGGAGCTCCCACGATCACCAAGGACGGCGTGTCTGTCGCCAAGGAGATCGACCTCGAAGACCCCTACGAGAAGATCGGCGCCGACCTCGTCAAAGAGGTGGCGAAGAAGACCGACGACGTGGCTGGCGATGGCACCACCACCGCCACCGTCCTGGCCTGGGCCATGGTGCGGGAGGGTTTGCGCAACGTGGCGGCCGGGGCCAACCCGATGGCGCTGAAGCGTGGCATCGAGGCTGGCGTGGCCGCCGCCGTCGACCATCTCACGAAGCTCTCCAAGGACGTCGAATCCAAGGAGCAGATCGCGCAGGTGGCTTCCATCTCCGCCAACAACGACATGGAGATTGGCAATGTCATCGCCGAGGCGATCGACAAGGTCGGCAAGGACGGCGTGGTGACCGTCGAGGAGTCCAATACCTTCGGAATTGAAATGGACCTCGTGGAGGGAATGCGCTTCGACAAGGGCTACATCTCCCCGTACTTCGTGACCGACCCCGATCGTATGGAGACCGTGCTGGAGGAGCCCTACATCCTTCTCGTGAGCTCCAAGATCACCGCCGTGCGCGACATGTTGCCGGTGCTCGAGAAGGTCATGCAGTCGAGCCGCCCGCTGTTGATCATCGCCGAGGACATCGAAGGCGAAGCCCTGGCCACCCTGGTGGTCAACAAGATTCGTGGCACCTTCAAGAGTGCCGCCGTGAAGGCCCCCGGTTTCGGGGAGCGACGCAAGGCGATGTTGCAGGACATGGCCATCGTCACCGGCGGCCAGGTGGTATCTGAGGAGGTGGGTCTCAAGCTTGAGAACACCACCCTCGACCTCCTCGGCACTGCTTCCAAGGTGATCATCAGCAAGGACGAGACCACCATCATCCAAGGGGCGGGCGTGGATGCGGACATCAAGGGCCGTATTCAGCAGATCAAGAACGAGATCGACAACACCGACTCGGATTACGACCGTGAGAAGCTGCAAGAGCGTCTCGCCAAGTTGTCCGGCGGGGTTGCGGTACTCAAGGTCGGCGCCGCTACCGAGGTGGAACTGAAGGAAAAGAAGCACCGCATCGAAGACGCCGTTTCCACCGCCAAGGCCGCCGTGGAGGAAGGCATCATTCCCGGCGGTGGCGTGGCCCTCGTGCGCTCGCAGGCGGCTGTGCTGGCCGTTGCCAAGAAGCTCAAGGGCGACGAAGCCACCGGGGCCAGCCTGGTGGCCAAGGCCATGGAAGAGCCCCTCCGGCAGATCGCGCTCAACGCCGGCATCGAGCCGGGCGTGGCCAGTGAGCGGGTGAAGGCCATGGATGGTAACGACGGCTTGAACGCCGCCACGGGCGAGTACGAGGACCTCATCAAGGCTGGCGTGGCCGACCCCACCAAGGTCACCCGCTCCGCCCTGCAGAACGCCGCCTCCATCGCGGCGCTGTTCCTCACCACCGAAGCAGTCATCGCCGACAAGCCCGAGCCCGCAGTGGCAATGGGTGGTGGCGGAGGGATGGAGGACTACTAAGCCTTAGAACCGATGGCGGTGAGCACGCTCCGCCGTCCTGGTTTTCACAGCCCGTCCCTTCGGGGCGGGCTGTGGTCGTGGTGGCCGCCGTCATCGATACGTCATTTTCAAGGGTGGAAGCATGGCCGAGGGTACGAGGATCGTGTTGATACGCCACGGTGAGTCGCGGGCACAGGAACTCGGGATCGTGGCCGGGCACGCTGGGTGTCAGGGATTGTCCGAGCGTGGTCGAGCGCAGGCCCAGGCGTTGCACGATCGGTTGGCGCACTCCGGCGAACTCGCCGACGCCTCGGTGTTCTACGCCTCGTTGATGCCCCGGGCAATCGAGACGGCGCAGATCATTGCGCCGGCCATTGGGGATCTCGAACTGCGCTTGGAATGTGGCTTCTGTGAGGTGCATCCGGGTGATGCCGATGGGCTCACTTGGGTGGAGTGCGACGAGCGCTATCCAGCCGGGGAGTGGACCGCCGACCGCGCTCGGGCCCCGGGCTGGGAGACCTGGACGGAGATGGGAGTGCGGGTGGCGAAGGCCCTTACCGGTCTCGTGAAGCACCACCCCGGCGAGACGATTGTGGTGGCCTGTCACGGGGGGGTGGTGGCCCAGTCGATGATGCACTTCCTGGCGCTCTATGAGTTGGCCACGACGTCGCGCGCCTGGATCAGCCCGGACAACACCTCCATCACCGAGTGGCGCTTTGCGTCGAACCCCTACCAGCGCGAAACCATGCCCTTGGAACTCGTTCGCTACAACGATTTCGCTCACCTGGCCCAGCGTCCCCGGGGGTAGCCCATTAGCGTTTGGCGGCCGGCGGGATCCATCTCGGGTCGACGTCGTCGTCGGGCTCAAGGGGCCTCATCAACAAGTCGATGGCGCTCCAGAGCGTTTGGGAGGAGCCGTAGAACGCCACCGGCACGAGCACCGCCACCGCCATGAGGCAGATCACCAGCGGAGCGCCCCGCCGTTGGTTGCCCATGATCACAAAGCCGCCGACGAGGGTAACCAACAGGGCACTGAAGCTCACGATGGTGTTCATGCCGATGGCCCCAATGGAGTGGCCTTCCTCCCGGTAAATGGGGAAATGGCAGCGGGGACACCGATCCTTCACCCGGAACCAACTGTCGAAACAGGCGGATCCGCCACACAGTGGGCAACGGCGACGAATACCTCGCCACACCAAGCGCCACGGAGTCAACGGTACGAGATCGTCCACGCCCACCAGAATCCCACGCCACGGTCCTAGCCATGACCACTGGCACTGTTTCTCGAGCGGTGAAGGTTTCTCTCCAGTCTCTGGCGTTTTAGGAGTATTCTCGTCCTGTGGAAGAAAGCGGCTCGGAAAAACCGGCTAATGCAGTTCCGCCCCCTCTGGATGGTCAACTGCCGGGGTCCGATGTGCTGCGCGGCGCGTTAGCCAGCGATGAAGTGGAAATCCGCCAGCAGATTGCTGACGGCGCGGGCACCCCCGAAGAACTTCGAGCGCTGGCGGAGCGTTTGCGGGAGCATCGTGAGAGCGAAGCGCTCCTCTGGGCGAGCGAGGTAAAGCCTGCCTTAGTCAAAGCTCGCCGAACCCGTTTCCGACGGTCCACCCTGCAAGATGAATTAGAACAGGACACCAACTCGGAGCGCTCGTTGGCACTGATCGTTGTGGTACTGGTGCTTGTTGTCGTGGGGATGTTCTCGACCCTGCATCTCTCCATCCTGTTCTTGTTGGTCCCTTTGCTGGGCTTTATCGGCTACGCCGGATGGCTTGGTAGTCGTCCTCCAGTCCCACCGGGGCCCGAGGGCAAAGACGGGCCAACTGCCTGAGCGTTGGTCGATACGCTGCCAGAGTGATCAGGGGCCGCAGTGCCAAGGTTGTGATACAGCGCTGGGATGGGGTGTCCTTGGCGCGGCGGCCCGATGAACTCATCGTGGAAGAGCCCCTCGAGGTGCATCTTGATGGTCACCTGGTCGGTACCACGATGCGCACCCCCGGCCACGACTTCGAGTTGGCGGTGGGGCTTTGCCACGGCGACGGACTGCTGGCGGGGGCGACGGTGCGGTCCTGTCGGTACTGCGCCACCGGCTCGGCGGTGGAGAGCGGGTTCAACATCGTGAGCGTTGACACCGGCGGGGTAGCACCACCACCGACACCGCGTGTGAGCGCCGGCACCTCGGCCTGTGGGCTGTGCGGCTCCACCGAGATCGCCGAACTGCGCTCCCGGATCGGCCCGCTGCCGGTAGGGGACCCGTGGCCCATCGAGCAACTGGTGGCCATGCCAGGAATCCTGCAGCCAACCCAAGGACTCTTTGCCCGCACCGGTGCCGTCCACGCGGCCGCTGCTTTCGACCGCCACGGGCATTGGTTGCATGTGCGAGAGGACATCGGTCGACACAACGCAGTGGACAAAGTGGTGGGCCGCCTCCTGCTCGACGGGCACCTCCCCGCCACCGATCTCGGTCTCTACATCAGCGGTCGGGCCGGCTTTGAGATCGTGCAAAAGGCCTGGGCGGCAGGATTCAGCGCCGTCGTGTCGGTGAGTGCCCCATCGGCCCTGGCGGTAGAGGCCGCCCGACTCGCCGGTCTCACCCTCGTTGGATTCGTGCGGGGCGATCCGCCCACCGCCAACCTCTACAGCCCCGATGGCGCTCCATGAGTTGGAGTGATCAGTTCCGTGGCTGGCAGCCTTCGGGGTGGGTGGGCCTTCGGCCCAACGGGGTGGGGCTGCAAAAGCCCAACCATCTCAAGGAGATGGTGAAGGCGGCCTGGGCCAATCGGGCGCACCCGAAATACGCCCTGGATGTGCTCACCAAGGGAGCCTGCGACGGCTGCGCCTTGGGGGTGGCGGGCTTGCACGACTGGACCATGGACGGCATCCACCTCTGCACCACCCGCTTGAACCTGCTGCAACTCAACACCGCCGACCCCTTCGACCCACGTCGGCTGGCCGAGGTGGGCGATCTCGCGGGTTGGAGCTCCACCCAACTTCGTAAACTGGGCCGTCTCGCCTACCCGATGCGTCGCCGACGCGGTGAGCCAGGGTTCACTCGGATTGGATGGGATGAGGCCCTCGATGCGGTGGCCTCGAGCATCGCGGCGGCGGCTCCTGCTCGGGTGGCGGTCTATCTCACCAGTCGGGGTATCACCAACGAGACGTACTACGTAGCGGGCAAGGCTGCCCGAGCCATGGGGGTGGCCAGCATCGACTCGGCCGCCCGGCTGTGCCACGCCTCGTCGTCGGTGGGTCTCCGTCAAACCATCGGCGTGGCGGCATCCACCTGCTCCCTGCAAGACGTGATCGAGAGCGAACTCGTGGTGTTGTGGGGCACGAACCCGGCCAACAATCAGCCCGTGTTCATGAAATATCTCTACCTCGCCAAGCAGCGGGGGTGCCGGATCGTGGTGGTGAATCCGTACCTCGAACCTGGTCTGGAGCGCTACTGGGTGCCATCGCAGGTGGAGTCCGCTTTGTTTGGCACCAAGTTCTGCGACCTGCATGTTCCCGTTCGGCCCGGCGGGGATGTGGCCTGCGCCAACGCCGTGCTCAAACGCCTCATCGCCCGCGAGGCCCTCGACACCGACTTCATCGCCGCCCACACCACCGGATGGGACGATGCCGTGCGGGCATTGGCGGAGCAGTCGGACGCGGAACTGGAAGAGCAGGCCGGGCTGTCGGCGGCCCAGATCGATGCTTTCGCCGACCTCTACAGCTCGGTGTCGAGTGCGGTGCTCATCTGGTCGATGGGAATCACCCAACACCGCGACGGGGTGGCGGGCGTTCAGGCCATTGTGAATCTGGGCTTGGCCCGCGGAAACGTGGGACGCGACGGGGCGGGCCTCATGCCGATTCGAGGACACTCCGGGGTGCAAGGGGGCGCCGAGATGGGGGCCTACGCCACCGCTTTCCCCGGGGGCGCGCCGGTGGATGCCACCAGCGCCGCCGCCCTCTCCACGCAGTGGGGGTTCTCGGTGCCGGCTAGTCCGGGGCGCACCGCCCCCGAGATGCTTGAGGCCGCCGCTGCCGGCGAGCTCGACGTGCTGTGGAGTTCCGGGGGGAACTTTCTCGACGTGCTTCCCGACCCGCCGGCGGTGGCGAGGGCACTCGGCCGGGTGCCGCTGCGTATCCACCAAGATCTGGTTGTCACGTCACAGATGTTGGTGGAGGGCGATGACGTGATCCTGTTGCCCGTGACCACCCGCTACGAGCAGGAAGGCGGTGGCACCGAAACCACCACCGAACGGCGGATCATCTTCAGCCCCGAGATCCCTCGGCGGGTGGGGGAGGCCCGCAGCGAGTGGCGACTGTTCGCCGACGTGGCTCGCCGCGTGTGCCCACAGCATCAGGCGGCCTTTTCGTGGGCGACCAATCAAGACCTGCGCCAGGAGATCGCCACGGTGGTACCCAGCTACGCCGGCATCGAGCGGTTGGCGACTACCGGGGATCAGGTGCAGTGGGGCGGACGCCACCTTTGTGCCGATGGGATCTTCCCCTTGCCCGGCGGCCGGGCCCGTTTCACCCCCCTCACGCCCACGGTGTCGGTGTTGCCCCCCGGCGCCTTCCGAGTAGCCACGCGCCGGGGTAAGCAGTTCAACTCCATGGTGCACTCTGAGGTTGATCCCTTCACCGGCGCGGGCCGTCACGCGGTGTTCATTGACGCCGCTGACGCTGATGCCCTTGGTGCTGCGCCCGGCACGCCGGTGCGCCTCATCAGCGCCGCCGGCACCTTCGATGGCCATCTCCAGGTGGTACGACTCCCGGCTCGGTCGCTTCAGGTCTACTGGCCGGAGGGCAACGTGTTGATCTCTGCCGGGGCTGCCCACCGGGAACCGCACAGCCAGCTGCCGGATTACAACGCCGTGGTCACCCTGGAGATCTTGGCGCAAGACCGATAGTCCTCGGTACCCTCATGGCATGCCCGCACCGCTTGTTCCGTCCGTGGGGTGGGGCGTGCTCCACCTCTTCGCCAAGGTGGGCCCGCTCGCCGATGCCGAGGCCATCGCCGCGGCGGTGAAGGCGGCCGAGGGCGACGACGTGCAGGTGGTGCCCGTGGCCATGCTGGGCCACAAAGCCGATGTGGCCTTCATGGCGGTGGGAGCCGATCTCTGGCGGCTGCGTCAACTGCAAAGCGAACTGGCGGCGGCGGGCTTAGACGTGGTGGACAGTTACGTATCGCTCACCGAACTCTCCGAGTACGCCCAGGGTGTGCCGGAGGCGATGAAGGAAGCGCGTCTGCATCCGAACCTCCCTCCGGAAGGCAAAGCGGCGTTCTGCTTCTATCCGATGTCCAAGCGCCGTGGGGATGTGAGCAACTGGTTCACGCTGCCCTACGACGAGCGAAAAGAAATGATGTACGCCCACGGTGCGAGCGGGCGTCAGTTCGCCGGCCGGGTGCTCCAGGTGATCACCGGGTCCACCGGCCTCGACGATTTCGAGTGGGGCGTCACCCTCTTCGGGGTGCACCCCGACGACCTCAAAGAGGTGGTGTACACCATGCGTTTCGACGAAGCGTCGGCTATCTACGCAGAGTTTGGGGCGTTTTACACGGGCATGGTGGCCTCGCTGCCCGAGGTGTTGGTGACCGTCGGCCTTGGCTCGGACTGAACCGGCCGGTGCGTCCGAACGGGCAGGCTGGGTTCATGGTGACCAACGGGCGCGCTCGACGCGCCAGCGGGGGACGGGGCTGTGATGCCTGAGGTCGCGCTCGAGCCATTGCGGGAGCGCCTCCGGGAGTTGGGGTCGGTGGCCGTGGCGTTCTCGGGAGGGGCCGACTCCGCGTTTCTCGCGTGGATGGCCCACGACACGCTGGGGGCCGACCGAGCGCGGTGCGTCACCGCGGTGTCGCCCTCGCTGCCGGCCTCGGAGCGCCACGAGTGCGCGGCGTTGGCCGCCGAGTGGGGCTTGCGGTGGCAGGAAGTGGAAACGCAGGAACTGGAAAACGCCCTCTATCGCCAGAACGATGGCGAGCGCTGTTTCTGGTGCAAAGACGCCCTCATGGCGGCCATCGAGCCGATCATGGGGGGATCGGGGACCACGGTGGTTCTCGGGGTCAACCTCGACGACCTGCAGGACCACCGTCCCGGTCAGCGCGCCGCCCAGGAGCGGGGGGCGGTGTTCCCGTTGGTGGATGCCGGGTTCAGGAAGGCCGACGTGCGGGCCTGGTCCGAACGCTTGGGTCTGCGCACCTGGGACAAGCCGGCGGCGGCGTGCCTGGCGTCGCGTTTGCCCTATGGCACGGCGGTGACCCTCGGGCGCCTGAGCGCAGTGGAGCGGGCCGAAGCGGGCCTCCGGGCGCTGGGATTCGCGGAGATGCGGGTGCGCCACCACGGTGACGTGGCCCGCATCGAGGTTCCCGACCACGATCTCGATGGGCTGGTGGCCCAACGAGATGCCGTGGTGGCGGCGGTCCGAGCGGCGGGCTATCGGTGGGTCACGGTGGATCTCGGTGGGTTGCGCAGCGGGGGATTCAACCAGCAACTCAGCTGACGCTCGGGGGGTCCTCGGGCTCCACGATGGTCCAGGTGGGGAAGGTGATGTGAGCCACCTCAAGGTGGTCCACGATGCGCCCCCGCTGCGCCAAGAGCTGCAGGCACGGGCCAGCCGTTTCCATCCCTCCGGCCATGGCGATGTAGTCGGCGGTCGATAGCAGCAGTGGCCCGGAGGTGGCATCGGCGTCGCCGGGACCGAGTCGGGCGTCCACCTCCAAGGCGGGGCGCTCAGGGTGGGTGGGGTCCATGCACCAGCAGTGGTACACCACTCCTTCGAATACCGACAGGGCTCGGATGCGCACGGTTACCAGTGGGCGGTGCCCATGCCGCCTTTGAACGGGCCCACAATGTCTTGGGTAATCCAGCCTCCGTAGAAGGTTCCCTCGTTGCCCACCACCGCCTCCCCATCCACCGAACAGTCCAGGACTTGGGCGTAGAACGCCAGGCAATCCTGCAGGGCCGCGAAGCGGGGATGGGGGCTTGGATAGCTCCACACGGCATCAGTGGCGATCTCGTCCCCCACGATCACGTCGTAATAGGAGGCCAGGCCCTTCCACTCGCAAAAGGTGCGGTGACTGCTAGGACGGAGCAGGTCCATACGCACATCGGCGGGGTGGAAGTAATACGCCGGAGGCTGGCTCGTTTCCAACACACGCTGTGCCCGCCGCGAGTTGGCCACGACCTCGCCTCGGTAGGCCACCACGAGATGTCGCACGGTGGGTTCGAGGCGAGGGGGCCGGGGATAGTCCCACACGGACTCCTGGCCGGGACCCGGTTCGACGCGGGGCATGGTCATGAGGCAAGCATGGTGGTTATGGTCGCCGATGCCAACCCGCTCGATGATCCGCTCGATGCTGCCGAACTGGTGGCCTATGCGGCTGCCCTGGTAGCCGCAGTGGAGATTGCGCTGCCGATCTGGGTGGAGCAGATGGTGGCTCGTCGGTGGAATGAATGGAGCACGGTACCGCCGACTACCGAGCTGCTCGACGCCGCCCGGGTGGCGGCTCAGGCCGCCCGAGCCGAGGCGGGTGCGTCGCTGCGCACCCTGCTGGCCGCCGATGTGCAGGACCAACACACCAACCCGCTGTCGATCCTGCGCCGGGCGGCCCGCCACGCCAGTGCCGTGCTGGCCTCGGCTGGGGTGCCGCCGGTGGTGCGCGACGCGCAGGCCGAGCGGTTATTCCCCGATGATAGGTACGACCTTGGCCCGGCCGCCTTTGCCGATCTCGGGGCCACCGTGCATGAAGCCGGGCTGGTGTGGGGGGCCGCCAAAGCCCATGTGGTGCTGGCTCGTCGGCGCTCCTCCCGGTCCTGATCAGCCGGAGGGGCTAGTCCGCGTCGGGGGTCTCGAAACCTTGCCAGCCCACTTCGGTAATGGGGCGCGCCTCAAAAAAGAGGCAGTCGGCGGGACAGGCGAACGGGGTGACCTCGGCCATGTCCACGCGGCAGCGTTGCACCATGTCGCCGGTGGGCAAGGTGCGGGTGGAGTAGTGGCGGCAGTCCTCTCGCACGGCCATGGTGAAAGTCTGGCACGCCACCCACCGTCGATGGGGTTCAGTGGGTGCGTGCATCGCAGCACCACCCAGCTCATGCCCGTTGCACGACCTGAGCCTGACAGACTGGGGCATGGCACTGGCACAGGCTCGGGCGGTTCTTCGGGCCGATACTTCCCTGCGGGGTGGCGCCTTCTGCCGGGCCTACAGCGATCTCCTCGACGGATGGTTGGCGGACTTAGTGGCGGCCGCCGAACAGGAGTGCGGCAGTGGTGGAGTGGCGCTGGTGGCGGTCGGCGGGTACGGCCGCGCCGAAGTGAGCCTCGAATCCGACATCGACGTGGTGCTCCTTCACGAGGGTCGCCGCGACATAGCGACCTTCGCCGACCGAATCTGGTATCCGATCTGGGACGAAGGTCTGAAACTCGGCCATGCCGTGCGTACGCACCGCGAGGCGCTCGACCTGGCGGCCGATGACCTCCATACCGCCACGTCGTTCCTTCAGATCCGCCACCTTGCCGGCGAGGCGCATCTCACCGAGGCACTGGCCTCTGGGGCACGAACACCGTGGGAGAAGCGCGCCGGCCATTGGCTCCCGCAGTTATCCGCTCAGGTCCGGCAGCGGCACGAGAGCGCCGGAGAAGTGGCTTTCCTGTTGGAACCCGATCTCAAAGAGGGTCGGGGGGGCTTGCGCGACGTACATGCCCTGCGTTGGGCCGAAGTGGCCCGGCACCTGCTGTGGGACGGCGATGATCCCGTGTTGGACCAGGCCTACGAGGTGCTGCTGGCGGCTCGGGTGGAACTACATCGCCGCACCGGCCGCCGGGGAGACCGTCTCGTGCTCGAAGAGCAAGATGCGGTGGCCGAGGCCCTCGGGGAGGCATCGGCCGACACGCTGATGCAGCATGTAGCTGCTGCGGCGCGCACGATTTCCTGGCACAGCGACGACGCCTGGATCCGCATCGACGCCTCTCTAGCGGGTCCGCTGGGGCGGTGGGCTAGCCGGGAACGGGCTGCCGGGCCGGGGTTGGTGCTGCGCCACGGTGAGGTCCACCTCACTGCCGATGCTGATCTGGCCCCGGACCCGGCGCTGGTGCTGCGGGCGGCGGCGGCGGCGGCGGCGGCGGAGATGTCGATTCACCGAGGCTCGCTCGATCGCCTGGTGGCGATGGCAACGACCGTCCCGGTCCCGTGGCCACCCGACGTACTCTCCGCCCTAGTGGACCTGTTGCTTACCGAGCACCGGGCCATCCTCGTGATCGAGGCGCTCGACCAGATGGGACTGTGGACGCTCCTCCTGCCGGAGTGGGAGGCCGTGCGGAGTAAACCGCAGCGCAACGCCTACCACCGTTTCACCGTGGACCGGCACCTGATGGAGACCGCCGCCAACGCTGCCGGGTTGGTGGCGGGCACCGACCGGCCCGACCTGCTGGTGGTGGGAGCGTTACTGCACGACATTGGGAAAGGTTTCCCCGGCGACCACACGGAAGTGGGGATCGAAAAAGTGGCGGTGATGGGCCCCCGCATGGGCTTCTCGTCAGCCGACACCGCCATTCTCCAGACCATGGTGCGGCAGCACCTCCTGCTGCCCGATGTGGCCACCCGCCGCGACCTCGACGATCCCTCCACCATCGACCACGTGGCCGAATCGGTGGGCGATCTGCTCACGCTGGGACTCCTCGCCCGCCTCACCGAAGCCGACAGCCTGGCCACGGGCCCTGCCGCCTGGGGCAGGTGGAAAGCCGACTTGGTGAGTGATCTGGTGGGTCGGACTGCCCATGTGCTCGGCGGGGGTAGGGCCGAGGAGACGCGCGACGACTTCCCCACCGAGGAACACCTCGTGTTGCTCCGAGCGGGTCGGAAACACTTAGTGGGTGCGAATGACCGCCTCACGGTGGTGGCGGCTGATCGCCCCGGGCTGTTCAGCAAGGTGGCCGGGGTGTTGGCGTTGCACGGCCTGGGTGTGCTCGATGCCGCCGTCACCAGTCTCGAGGGCATGGCGTTGGAGGTGTTGCGAGTGGAGTCCACCTTCGAGCCGACGATTGCCTGGGGTGCCGTGATCGCCGACCTGGACAAGGTGCTGGAGGGTCGTTTCGCCCTCCAGGCTCGCCTGGCCGAACGCGCCCGCATCTACGGCGGTCACCAGAAGTCGCCGCCCATGACCCAGCCCCCTCGGGTGGTGGTGGACAACCGTGCCTCGCGGGATGCCACCGTGTTGGAGGTGCACGCGGCGGACTCCATTGGAGTGCTCTACCGGATCACGCGAGCTCTGGCCGAACTGGACCTCAATATCGTCTCGGCCAAGGTCCAAACCCTGGGCGAGAACGTGGTGGATGCCTTCTACGTCCGCAACCTCGACGGGCAGAAGCTTGATGATCCCATGACCCTGGTAGAGGTGGAACGGGCCCTGCTCCACGAACTCCGACTCTGAGGCGGGCCTTCCCGCCCGGGCGCGGTGCCGGGGGGCGGCGATCTCGCGTAGGTTCGTCGCTCATGGAGACAATTGATGCGGTGATCATCACGGTCGATGAGGTGCAGGTGCGAGCCGTGCGGGATGGGGACCGGTTGTTCATCGCCCGACCCGATCTGGCCAAGGCCACCGGTTGGGCGCTGAAGCCCGAAGGTCTCTGCCGGGGAGATGTGTGCGTCCCCGTTCGGGATCCCGTCGGGCTGGTCGAGGGCGAAGTGGTGGATGTGGCGGCCCTGGCCGAGCGGGTGGGCTTCACCATCGCCGTGGATGCTGCCGAGGCCATCGCCGTGTTCGGGGGTCCGGCCACGCCGGGCACCGACGTGGAGGCTGGTACTCGGGTCGCTCCAGACGTGGCGCTTCCCACCCTTGATGGGACCGAAGTGAAGCTCAGCGACTTTGCCGGGCAAAAGCGGATGGTGGTGGCGTGGTCGTCGTGGTGTGGATGTCGCTACGAACTCGGGGCATGGCAGGCCCTACAGGACGAACTTGGTGAGCAAAACATCCGCATTATCTCCGTGGCTCTCGACGAGGACATCGAGGCGGTACGGCCCTGGGTGGAGGAAGCCAACCCGACGTACCCGGTGATGGTCGATCGTGAGGGCGTGCTCGCTGAGCGCTACGGCGTGGTCAACGTGCCCACCACCATTTGGATCGACGAACACGACGAGATCGTCCGTCCACCGGACATCGCACCGGGCGATGACCGCTGGAAGGAATTCACCCAGATCGACTCCGAGGCCCACCACGATGCCCTGCGAGCCTGGGTGAACAATGACGAGGCGCCGATGGCCGTCGATGAGGTCGTGGCCCAGCACCGTCGCCGCACCCCCGATGAACATCGTGCCCTGGCGCATCGCCGGTTGGCGGTGCATCTCCTTCGCGACGGGCGCCAGGAGGCCGCCGAGCGCCACATGGACATCGCCGCCGCGTTGGCCCCGATGGACTGGACGATCCGGCGGGGGCTGCTGCCGCTGCGGGGCCAGGATCCCTTCGGCCAGCCCTTCTTTGAGTTTTGGGATGAGTGGGAGGCGGCGGGACGCCCGGGCTATGGGATCTCCCAGGCGCCTCGCTGACATGGTCGATCGCCCGCCGCCCAACCGTCAGGACCTGCTTCGTTGGTCCGAAGCGCTTTCGGCCATCGCCCGCACCGGGCTCGGATTCACCCAGAGCCTCTATGAGCAGGAGCGATTCGAGGAGATACTGCACGTCGCCGGGGACATCCGGGCATCGATCGAAGCCGAGGCCAGCTACGACGCCGAGCACTATGTGGAGGAGTGGATGCGGTTGGTGGGTGACGGGGTGGCAGGTTATGTCACCCCCAAATCGGCCATCGGGGCGGTGGTCCACGACGCTGAGGGCCGGATTCTGCTGGTGCAGCGCGCCGACTCGGGCATCTGGCTCTACCCCACGGGATGGGCCGACGTGGGGTATTCGCCCGCCGAGGTGGCGGTAAAAGAGGTACTGGAGGAAACGGGCATCCATTGTCGGCCCAAGGGGGTGATTGCGGTGTTGGACGGCATGCGGATGGGGCTCACCCGCATCCCCCTGTACTCCACCGTGTTCCTCTGCGAGGCCACTGGCGGTGCCCTCAAGCCCCATCCGCTTGAGACGCGTGATGTCGGGTGGTTTGCCGAGGATGAACTGCCCGAGATGACCGTGGGCCTGCCGCAGTGGGGT
Organism: Acidimicrobiia bacterium; assembly: GCA_009694375.1. Classification (NCBI taxonomy): domain Bacteria; kingdom Bacillati; phylum Actinomycetota; class Acidimicrobiia; species Acidimicrobiia bacterium. The sequence goes on along the minus strand of SHVB01000002.1, from coordinate 177,013 downwards.
GCCCACGCCTTTGCGGCGATTCGGGGCGAGAGCCTGCCCGTACTCTTCGACCCGCCCCGGTCGCAGCCCTGGGCGCAGCCGTAGGGCGACGGGGAGCGCTACTGCTCGCGCAGGAAGCGCTCCACCTCCTCCGCGATGGATTCCAGAGAGGGAACTACCGGCAGGCCCTCGTCGTAACGTGCCTCAAGGGAGGCCACATAACTCGATGTCTCCTCATCGGCAGCCACCAACTCACTGACCTGGCGTTCATAGGCGCTGGAGGCAACCTCGAGGTCGGTTGCTACCAGGGAGGTTTCGAGCATGGCGGTGGTGCGCTCAATCAGCGCCAGTGCCGCTTTCGGTGATGCTGCCCCCGGCACGTACGACGGGACGGTGGCCCACAGCGACGCGGAGGCCAGTCCGGCTTGCCGCCAGGAGTCGTGGAGCACCCCCACGATGCCGGTGGGCCCTTCATAACTCGACGGGCGCAGTTCCACTCCGCCGATGACATCGGCCTTGAAGGCCGTACCGACGATGGAGGTGGGTCGGCTGTGGGGGACGTCAGCCAGCAGGGCACCGAGGGTGAGGCACAGCCGGGCCTGCTGGCCGGTAGCCACCTCACAAACAGCACCACAGTAGGTACGCCAGCGGAGTTGGGGCTCGGCCCCGATCACGATCAGCACATCGTGGTCACTGTCGGCGATGGTGCCGGCGAAGAGTTTTGTGCTCGGCCAGATGATCTCGCGACGGTCGTCGTCATCGAGTTGCACCTCGGGCCGAGTGGAGGTGAAGTCGTAGAACTCTTCGGGATCGATATCACCCACCAGGTCGAGGTCCCAGCGGTTGAGGAGATACCGGGCGGCGGTGGAGGCGGCATCGCCGGCGTCGTTCCAGCCTTCGAAGGCGGCGATGACTGCGGGTTGCCGCAACACGGGTCGATTGAACCAACGGAGGTAATCCACGTTGCCCAGCGTACGTTGGGATCCGTGGGACCGTATCCAAGGAACCTCCAGCGGTGATTCGACCTGGCTGGGCTTGGCCCCCGTTGGTCCTTCTCGGGCTGGCTGCCCTAGCCGCCCCGGCTTCGGCCCATGTGGCGATCGACCCCACCGAGGCGGCGGCCGCCTCGGTGGTGACGCTGGTGTTTGTGGTGGAGCCTGAGGGTGCTGCCACCACTGGAGTGGTCGTGCAGCTACCCGAGGGCGCTTATGTCCTCTCCGTGCCGGTGAAGGCCGGGGCGTGGGTTTCCGCCGTCGATGCGGCGGCCAACACCCTGACCTGGTCCGGCGGTTCCTCGGTGGCTGTCGAGCGCTTCAGCGTCAAGGTGCAACTCCCCGCCACAGTGGGCGAGGTGCAGTTCCCGACCCTCCAGCAGACCAGCAACGGCGAGATCGCCTGGAGCGAGGCCCAGGAATCGAAAGGGGAGCTCGGCCACCCCGCCCCTCGCATCAACCTGACGCCCGCCCGGGCGAACCCCCTGCCGAGGACGACACTCGAGGCCGCCCAGCGCGACGATGGCACCACCTCCGCCGCCCCGTGGATCATTGGATCCACGATTGCGGCGGTGCTCATGATTGCGGTGGGCGGCACCCTGCTGCAGCGCAAGCAGCGCAACGACCCGTAACGATGCCGGAATGCGGTCCGTCTGGTCCGTTCGCTAGGCTCGAAACAAATGGCCCCCAACCCTGTCGTTCGCACCGTTGCCGAGGTGATGAGTTCGCCTCCTGTGATCGCGTCGGCCTCCGAGACCATCGCGGTGGCCTCGGCGAGGATGGCTGAGCGCCAGAAGGGGTCCGTGGTGGTGGTCGACGGTGAGCGGCCCATCGGCATCCTCACCGAGCGCGATCTCGTTCGCTTCAACGCCACCGGGAAGGCCGCCGCCGACACGAAAGTCAGCGAGTGGATGACTCAACCGGTGGACTGCGCCGCCCCGGAGTTATCTGTCCAGGAAGCCTTTGCCGGGTTCGCCCAAGGCGGCTACCGCCACCTCCCCGTGGTGGATCACGGCCGACTCGTGGGGGTGGTGTCCTTGCGCTCCCTCATGGCCTTCGCCCAGGTGCAGCCGGTAGTGCACCCCTCAACCATCGAGGCCCCCGCCGGGCTCGAAGGTGTGATCGTGGCTGAGACCGAAGTGGGCGACGTGCGGGGCCTCGAAGGCTTCTACCACTACCGCCAGTACAACGCCGTGGAGTTGGCCGACAAGTTGCCGCTCGAGGATGTGTGGCATCTCCTCATCGACGGTCACCTGCCCAGCGTGGCCGAGCGAGCGTCCTTTGCCGCCGAGGTGAAATCGTTACGGGTGGTGCCAACTTCGGTGGCCGCGCTGCTGCCAGCGCTGGCAGCGTCGAGCCAAACAGTGATGGAGGCCGTGCGTTCGGCCATGTCGATGGTGGGGGCCGCCGAGGGCTACCAGCCCACCTTGGATATCGATGCCGCCGAGCGGCGCCGCAACGCCCTGCAGATGTGTGCCGTCATGCCCTCGCTGATCATGGCGATTCACCGCCTCCAACGGGGCCTGGCGGTGATCGAGCCCCGCCAGGATCTCGGGTACGGCGCCAACTACCTCTGGATGCTCACCGGCGAGGAGTTCGACCACGATAAGGGTCGCGCCGTGGAGCAGTATCAGATCACCACCATCGACCACGGGTTCAACGCCTCCACCTTCACCGCCCGGGTGATCACGTCCTCCGGGGCGGATGTGGCCGCCGCAGTGGTGGGGGGGATGGGGGCGTTGTCCGGACCGCTACATGGCGGCGCACCCTCGCGCGCCCTGGCGTTACTCGAAGCCATCGGGACCGCTGAGAATGCTCGTCCCTACTTGGTTGATCACGTCACCCGGGGCGACAAGATCATGGGCTTCGGGCATCGGGTCTACAAGACCAACGACCCGCGCTCCACCTTCTTGCGTGCGGTGGCGGAGCGGATTCACGCCGACAAGATCGAGTTCGCCAAGGTGGTGGAACAGACAGTGGTGGAGGTCCTGGCCGAGCTCAAGCCCGGTCGGAACCTCTACGCCAATGTGGAGTTCTACGCCGGAGTGGTGATGGACCATTGTGGCCTGCCGCCCGAGTTGTTCACCCCCACGTTCGCGTCGAGCCGGGTGATTGGGTGGTGTGCCAACATCCTGGAACAGGCGGCCGACAATCGGATTATCCGACCCTCGGCTCGCTATGTCGGCCCGCCCCCGCCCGAGCCGGTTCCGGATCCCCGCTGACGCTGGTGGCTGTCTCGATCACCATCGCCACCGGCCACGACGCGGTCGCTCTACACGCGGCGCTGCAGCACCTCGTGCCGCAACTTTCCTCCACCAACCCGCCCCCTGCCTTGGTGCAGGTGGAATCTCTGCTGGCTCACGACGCCACCACGCAGTTCCTGGCCCGGACGGAGGAGGGAAGCATCGTGGGGGTGGCCACGCTCTGCATCTTCCCGACCACCACCGCCCTGCGGGCCTGGGTGGAAGACGTGATCGTGGATGAGGCTTGTGCCAACCAGGGGATCGGCCGGCAACTACTCGAGGCCATGGTGGCGCGGGCCTTCGAGGTGGGGGCCAAGACCGTGGACCTCACGAGCCGCCCCGGTCGAGAAGCCGCCAACCACCTCTACCGTTCCGCCGGTTTCGAGACCCGCGACACCAATCTCTACCGCCGGATCCCCTAGCCGGCCGCGGTAGTGGAGAGAGCCGGACGAGGGCGAAGGCAGGGCTAGGGTTCGACCGTGCTGCTGGCTCCGCGCTACCGCTATCCAGCGGTCATCGCGGTGGCTCTGCCCCCCTCTGATCCCCATCCTCTGCTCGCCCAGCGGCGACGTCTCGAAGGGATCCTGGGCGAGTTATCGGAGCAGCAGTGGCACCACCCCAGCCGGTGTGAGGGGTGGAGCGTGCAGGATGTGGTCACCCACCTCACCTCCACCAATCACTTCTGGGCCCGATCCATCGAAGAGGGGCTCGCCGGTGCGCCCACCCGCCTGTTGGCCACCTTCGATCCGGTGGCTTCACCGGCGCTCATGGTGGAGGGCGGACGCGGCGGTTCGGTGACCGCCACGTTCGAGGAGTTCGCCCGCAGCAATGCCACCCTGGTGGGCGTGGTGGAAGCACTGACGGCGGCCGATTGGGACGTCATCGCCGAGGCACCGCCGGGCCATCTACCGGTGCGCCAGGTGGCCGACCACGCGCTCTGGGATGCGTGGGTCCACGAGCGCGACATTGTGCTCCCCCTCGGCGTGGTGCCCATCGTGGACCGCGGCGAGGTACTCGACGCGTTGCACTATGTCGCCGCCCTCGGCCGAGCCGTCTCACTCTGCGCTGGTTCCACCGAAACCGGGGCGGTGGAGATCACCGTGACCAATCCTGATCACCGCTTCGTGGTGGACGTGGTGGAGGATCAGGTGCGCGTGCACGCCAATCCAACCCCGATGGGTGCGGCCGTCGCCCAGGCCGATGCCGTAGTGCTCGTGGAGGTGCTCAGCCTTCGCCACTCGGGGTGGCCCCCGCCGCCGGCGGTGACATGGCTTTTGGCGGGATTGGCGGAGGCCTTCGATCAACCGTCGGGCCGCTGAGGGGCCTTAGGTGAGGGCGGTGGCTTCGGTGGTGAGGCCACCGTCGAGGTGGTTTGTGTCGTTGAAGCAGCGCAGGACCCAACGATCCTCGGTGACCACGAGGTGGGAAATCGAGGCGTTGTCGGCCCCGCTGTGGGCGAAGGACCTACCCCCAGTGGCCTCCGAAAGGATCTGACCGATGATGCCGCCGTGGGCGAAGACGGCCACGCGCTGGCCCGGGTGGGTGCGAGCGATGTGGTCTACCGCTCGATGAGCCCGGGCGGCGAAGGCTTCGGAAGGCTCCGCGTTGGGGACCACATCCCAGCGTTGCTCGACCATCATCTGCATGATGATGGGATCTCCGGCCGCGACTCTTTGCCGGAACTCGCCGCCCTCCCAGTCGCCGAGGAAGACCTCGTGAAGATCAGGACTCACCACTGGCTCGATACCGAGTGTCGCCACCAGGCCGGCGGCGGTTTCGGCGGTTCGGCGAAGTTTGGAGACGTAAATGGCTTGGATCCGCTCGCCCCGTAGCCGGGCGCATACCTGCGCCGCTTGGACTCGACCCTCGGGTGACAGCGCCGGGTCGCCGTGGCCATCCACGAGCGGGAAGGTCTGCCCTTCCACCGCCGGTTCGGATTCCCCGTGGCGTATCAGCAGCAGTTGCGTGGCCCCGGGGGGCGACTGGAAGCGGGCCTGACGGAATGAGCGAGGGGTAGACACAACAGCCCAGCGTAGGGGTTGGGCCAACCGAACACGGCAGCCCCTGGGGGAGAGGGCTAGCCCACGACGTAGTTGAGGTGATGCGATAGGTCGCCGAGCAGGTCCACGAGGAAGCGACGCTCCACGAAGTGCCACGCGCCGTCCTGGTGGGAGAAACTGTCGCGGTAGCGCCCGGCGATAATGGGCTGCAGAGGAGCCTCGGGTAGTTGTTGGAGGACCACGTAGGACGACCGCACCACCGCGGCACCCGCCGCCTCGTCGAGGTCGAACACGCTGTTGGATACCAGGTGTTTGGTGCGGGGTGATCCGTCGTACAACATTGTTCCCGAAGCGTAGAAGGCTGCCACCGCTTCGGCGCCGATGGCGAGGGGGTGACCGTGCTCATCGGCGAGGGCGCCCTGGGCGAATAGGGCCCCGATGCCCTCAAAGTCTCCACGGTCCATGCACTCGCAGTAGGTGCCGAGCAGGTTACGGATCTCGTCGAACGGGGTCATGGGCCAAGCGTAGGGGCCAGGGGTGGACCTACGCTGCGGTGGTGCCGGTGGTTCAACTTGTCGTCGAACGCGCCGAGGCGGAGTTGGCTGCCGACGCACTTTGGCAGGCCGGACCCTCCGCGGTGACCGAAGAAGGGATGTCCGATGGCCGGGTGCGACTGACCGCCGATGTCGCCGACACGACGGCCGTGGCGGGGGCATGGGCTCTCACGGTCATTGAGCCCGATCACGAGGCCCACCTCGATGCCTGGCGGCGGTGGGCCCAGCCGGTGCGGGTGGGTCAGCGAATCGTTGTTCATCCGGCGTGGCAACCCGCAGTGCCGAGTGCTCTTGAGGACCTCGTGGTGGTGCTCGACCCGGGTCGCACCTTCGGCTCCGGTGCCCACCCCTCCACCCAACTGGCGGTAGCGGCCATCGAGGCGCACCTGCGCCCCGGCGATCGGATGCTGGATGTGGGCGGGGGCAGTGGAGTGCTGTCGGTGGTGGCGGCTCGGCTCGGGGCGGCGCAGGTATGGGCTATCGACATTGATCCGAGGGCGGCGGCGGTAACCGCGGCCAACGCTCTGGCGAACCGGGTGCACACCGTCGTGGTGGCCACCGATACCCCGCTGGCGGAGGTGGAAGGGATCTTCGAATTGGTGACGGCCAACATCGGGGCGCGAGTGCTGAGGGAGTTGGCGCAGGGGCTGACGGATCGTTTGGCCCCGCGGGGAGTGTTGGTGCTCTCCGGACTGCTCGAGGCGCAGGTGGATCCGTTGCTGGCGAAGGCCTTTCCCGACTTGGTGGAAGTGGAGCGACGGCGGCTCCAGGGGTGGGCGGCGAGTGTCCTGACGCGCTAGCCCGGCGGTGGCGACCACGCCACGACATCCACTACTTCGTCCATCGAAATCTCTCGGTACACGTGTGGATACACCTCGCCGGGGCGGCTTTCCTCCCACACCAGGGCATCGCCGAGGGTGATGGGATCGAGGTGGATCACGAACAGCCCAGTGGTCTCGGGGTAGTGGCGGTGCACGGTGGAGGCGAGTTGGGCGGCGGTAGAGCAATGGATGAACCCCTCCCCGGCCAGGCTGGGCGGCGCTACCGATCCGCGTTGGTGCGCCTCGGCCACTTGGCGGGCCGTGGCGAGGTGATAGATGAGCGGAGCGGTCTCCTGCATCATGCGGGAACGAGTTTCACCACGGCACCGCCGTCGAGTAGCACGAATAATTCGCCGTCACGGTCCTGGCCGAAGGAGGTGATGTTCTCGCCGGCCACGGGAAAGGTGCGCTGGTCGATCACGGTGGCGTCTTTCACCCGGATGGCGCGCACTCCCGCCGCGCAGTAATCGGCGAAGAGATAGGCCCCTTCGAGGGCTGCGATGGTTTTGCCGCGGTAGACGTAGCCCCCGATGATGGAGCAGCCTCCCTCGGCGTGGGCGTACTCGTAGACCGGCGGGATGGCCCCAGGGGGGGGTTGACCGCCGTTGAAACTTTGGGTCCCTTCCATCTCGCTCCAGCCCAGGTTGGCCCCTCGGCCCGCGTCGAAGCCGCCCACCGAGGGGAGATAGTCCACCTCTTCCCAGGCACTCTCGCCTACGTCACCAATCCAAAGGTCGCCGTTGGCGCGATCGAAACTGAAACGCCACGGATTGCGAAGGCCATACGCCCACACGGCGGGTTGGCCCCCCCGACCACCGGCAAAGGGGTTGCCGGGGGGAATGACGTAGGCGGGTCCGTCAGCGTCGCGGCGGGTGTCGGTCGCATCGGGGCGGGCAACCTCGGGGTCGATGCGGACGATGGTGCCCAAGAGCGTGTTGGGATTCTGGCCCTGCTGGTCGGGGTCGCCGCCGGAACCGCCGTCGCCGAGGCCGATGTAGAGGTACCCATCCGGACCGAACACCACCTGACCGCCATTGTGGTTGGGGTACGGCTGCGCCACCGTGAAGATTTCGCGACGCGACTCGACGTCCACCACATCTCCGTCACCCAGCGAATACTCCGCCACCACGGTGCGTCCGTCGGGCTCGGCGGTGTAGTCGACGTAGAGCCGTCGCCCATCGGTGGAGAAGGTAATACCGAGCAGGCCCCGCTCACCTTCGTTGATGACATCGTCGGAGATGTCGAGAATCGGCGTGGTCTGGAGCTCGTAGGTGATGCCATCGATGGTCTTGGCGGCGGGCCTGGCGGTGGTGCTGGTGCTGGTGCTGGTGCTGGTGCTGGTGCTGGTGCTGGTGCTGGTGCTGGTGCTGGCGGTTTTGGTGGTGACCTTCACCACGCGCAGCGTGCCGTCCTTCTCGGCGATGTAGAGGTTGGGCGAACTGGGTCGAGCGGCCAGGGCCGTGGGTTGCTCCACCTGGGCGATGGTCTCCGTGCGCAACCCCACGGCGCTGAGCGGCTCCTCGGGGGTGGGTGGTTCGCTATCGGGCACCGAGGGAGCCACCGTGGTGAAGCTGGGCAGCGGGGCGACGGCGGGCTGGTCGGGGCTACCCGAGCAGGCCACCAGCCCAGTGGCCGCGGCGGCCACCACCACCGCTCTCCAACGAGGGGTCACTGCTGGACCACCCGGATGAGGCCCTCCTGCACGACCGTGACCGCTAGGTGGCCATCGGCCGTGAAGATCTCGCCCCTACCGAGGCCGCGGCCATGAGATGCCGAGGGAGTGTCCTGGTTGTAGAGGAGCCACTCGTCGGCCCGAAAGGGCCGGTGAAACCACATGGCGTGATCAAGGCTCGCCATGAAGAGCCCGTCGTCATCCCAGCCTCCGCCGTGGGGCAGCAGGGCGGTGTCGAGCAGGGTCATGTCGCTGGCGTAGGTGAGCACACAGGTATGCAGCACCGGGTCGTCGGGGAGCACCCCGTCGGCCCGCAGCCACACGCGCTGGTACGGCGGCAACGCACGCTGGCGATCCGTCGGGTTCCAGTCCACGTTGCGGGTATCGATCGGACGAGGCCGGAGGTACCACCCGCCCATAGCCTCGGCGTAGGGCTTCATGCGGGTGGCAAAGTCGGGGAGGTCCTCGGGGGCGGTGACCTCAGGCATGGGCGCTTCGTGTTCGAGCCCCTCCTCATGCACCTGAAAACTTGCCTGGAGGTTGAAGATGGCCTTGCCGTGTTGGATCGCCACCACCCGCCGGGTGCTGAAGGAACGGCCATCGCGTATCCGGTCCACCTCGTAGAGGATCGGCACCGTGGGATCGCCACGGCGCAGGAAATAGGCGTGGAGCGAGTGGACGCGTCGCCCCAACTCCACGGTGCGGGCGGCCGCCACCAAGGCCTGCCCGGCCACCTGGCCTCCAAAAACCTGCTGGCGTTCCTCGTCGGGCGAGACCCCCCGAAACAGATTCACTTCGATCGGTTCGAGGTCAAGTAATTTCACCAAGGCATCGACGGCGGTCTGTGACATGGATGCATTCTCGCGTACCGGAGCTGCTGTACGGTCCCGGTCATGGCCACACTGAGTTTTCCTGAGGATTTTCGATGGGGTACCGCGACCGCTGCGCACCAGATCGAGGGAGGGAACGTAAACAACGACTGGTGGCGTTGGGAGCACACCCCCGGGTCGGGCTGCCAGGAATCCAGTGGCGATTGTTGCGATAGCTGGAACCGCTGGGGGGAAGATGTGGCCCTGATCAAGGATCTGGGGTTCACCGACTACCGGTTTTCCCTCGAGTGGAGCCGGATCGAGCCCGCCGACGGCGAGTTTTCTTCCGTGGCACTCGACCACTACGTGCGTCTGTGTGAAGCACTACTGACCGCCGGAATTGATCCTGTTGTTACCTTTCACCACTTCACCACCCCGTTGTGGATGGCTGATCAGGGAGGCTGGGAGAGCGATGCCATGGCCGAACGCTTCGCGGCGTACTGCGAGGTGGCCGCCGCTCGGCTCGATGGCGTGATGAAGCGAGCCTGCACGATCAACGAGCCCAACATCGTGTCGACGGTGGGCTACCTGTGGGGCGTCTTCCCGCCGGGAAAGCAGGATGCAGAGGCCCGACACAAGGTCAACGATGTGATGGTGCAGGCGCATCGCTACGGGGTGGAAGCGATTCGGGCCAATGCCCCCGGTGTGCCCGTGGGAATCACCATCTCCATGAGCGACTACCAGGCCCTGCCGGGCGGCGAGTCGCGCCTGGAGCACATGCGCGAGGCGATGGAAGACGTCTTCTTGGATGCCACCGGCGGCGACGACTTTGTGGGCGTGCAGACGTATTCGCGCACCCGGGTGGGCCCCGAGGGCGTGGTGGGCCCGGAGGACGGGATGACCGTGCTGCTGATGGGCTACGAGTACTACCCGGAGGCGCTGGAGGCCACCATCCGACGGGCCTGGGAGTACACCCGCGGTGAAGTTCCGATCATCGTCACCGAAAACGGGATCGGTACCGACGACGACGCCCAACGCGTCGACTATGTGCGTACCGCACTGGCGGGGGTGCTCGCCTGTATCGACGACGGAATCGACGTGGGCGGATACACCTACTGGAGCCTGCTCGACAACTTCGAGTGGGCCTTCGGCTACGGACCAAGATTCGGGATTGTGGATTGCGACCGGCACTCGTTCCAGCGCACGCCCAAAGACAGCGCTCGCTGGTTGGGTCGAGTGGCGCAGGCCAACGCCCTGGTCGACTGAAGCCCGGAGCGGAGCGGGGTCGAGCCCGGCGCGCCGCTGATCTAGGCTCCCTGGCTGTGAGTCTCTCGCCCACCGCTGTGCTCGACCGGATTACCGGTGGTCGCGGCATCATGGCCATCAAGTACTCGATGGTGTCGCTGGTGGGGGTGGTCCTCGGGCTCACCCAGCTCACCATCTACAGCCAGTTCCTGGGCTGGGACCCCGTGCTGTCCAACGTGTTGTCCGTGATGATTACCGCCATCCCCGCTTTTCTTCTCAATAAGCGGTGGGTGTGGGGCAGCGACGGTGCCGTCTCTTTCACGCGGGAAATCGTGCCCTTTTGGATATTTACCGTGCTGGGTCTGACGTTGTCCACCGGCCTGGTGGCGGTCGCCAAGAATCTGTCGGATTCCCATGTGTTGGTGCTGTCGGCCAACCTGGCCGGATTCGGTCTCTTGTGGGTGGCGAAGTTTGTCTTCCTCGACAAGGTCATGTTCGCCCACCTCGAATCCGATGACACGGTGGCTGAGAGGGCCAAAGCGTCCTGATCCGGACCAGGTAACATCGCCCCTCATGTCGTTGCTACTCCCTCTTGATCCCGATCAACTGCTTTCCACCACCCGCTCGGTGCGGAAGCGCCTCGACCTGACCCGGCCGGTGGAGCCCGAACTGGTCCGCCAGTGCATCGAGGTGGCCACCCAGGCTCCCACCGGGGGCAACAACCAGGGCTGGCACTTCATCGTGGTCACCGATGCCGCCAAGCGCGCTCAGTTGGCCGAGTGGTACGCGTCCGCCTTTGCGGTTATGTACGGCAACCCCGATGCCGCCCTGGCCAACCTGCCGCAGGACGACCCGGCCTTCATCGCCACCACCAAGAAGGTCATCACTTCGGCGCAGTATCTGGCCGACCACCTCGCCGAGGTACCGGTCCATGTGATCCCCTGTATCGAGGGTCGCACCGATACCTTCCCGGTGGCGTGGCAGGCGGCCATCTGGGGATCGTTGCTCCCGGCGGTGTGGAGTTTCATGCTGGCGGCGCGGGCTCGGGGTCTTGGAACCTGCTGGACCACCCTGCATCTCACCGAGGAGGCGGCGGCCGCTGAGTTGCTTGGGATTCCCGACCATGTGATGCAGGGTGCCCTCATTCCGGTGGCTCACACCATCGGCACCGATTTCCAACCCGGGGGACGACGCGACCTTGATCCCATCATCCACTTCGAGGGTTGGTGATTGACCCGGCGCAGCGGCGCCACGCGGAGGCGGCTCGAGGGTTCATGCCCGCCGAGGAGGGGGAGGCGCTATACGACGTCGCCGTCGCTCTCGCGGTGGCCGGGCCGATGTTGGAGGTGGGGACCTATTGCGGAAAGTCTTCGGTGTACCTGGGGGCGGCGGCCCAACGGGGCGGCCGGGTGCTCTTCACGGTCGACCACCATCGCGGTTCCGAAGAGAACCAGGCCGGGTGGGAGTGGCACGAGCCCGACCTGGTGGACCCCGCCGTGGGCAAGATGGACACGCTCCCCTTGTTCCGTAAAACGATGCATGATGCTGGCCTCGAGTCAACGGTGATCGCCGTGGTGGGCGACTCCTCGACCGTGGCAGAAGCCTGGGCGACCCCGCTGGCGTTTTTGTTTATCGACGGCGGCCACGGGGAGGCACCGGCGCGGGCGGACTACGAGAATTGGACGCCGCATCTCGTCTCCGGTGGCATGTTGTGCATCCATGATGTGTTTCCCGACGTACGCGATGGCGGACGCCCTCCCTACGAGCAGATCTACCTTCCCGCCATTGAGAGTGGGATGTTCGAGGAACAACAAGCTGTCGGGAGCCTGCGGGTGTTGCGTCGTGGATGACGTCGGAAACGTCCACATTCCGGCGAAAGATCTGGGGCGCGCGTTGCTGCGATGCACGGTGGTGGTGCTCACCATGGGGCTGCTTTACGCCTGGATCCCGCTCGAGGACGAACACCGATGGGTGAGCGCGTTGGTGGGCGTGGGGACAGTGCTAGCCATTGTTCCCCTCACCGTCCGTCGGGTTCGATCCGTGCTCGTGTCGGAGCGGCCGGTCTTCGAAGCGGTCGAGTCCTTGTCCGACTTCCTGGCGATGCTCATTTTCGGCTTCAGTGCCGTTTACACCACCATCAATCGCAACGGCGATCAGTTCTTAGGTCTGTCCAATCGTGTGGATGCGGTGTATTTCACCGTCACCACGCTGTCCACGGTGGGCTTTGGCGACATCGTGGCGCTGGGCCAGACCGCCAAGATTGCGGTCACGATCCAGATCCTCTTCGACCTCACGTTCGTGGTGGTGGCGGCCCGGGTCCTGGCCGCAGCCGCCCGACGAAGCCCCAGGAATTTTCAGTAGTTTGCGCCGTCCCGGTCACCCGTAACGTGGGTGGTATCGCCGGTTCGCCGGGGTGAGCCGGGCTGGCTACTCGCCGCCGAGAGCCATGAGGGGGGGGAGCACGCCGGCGGACGCCACGAACAGCGCGCTCGCCGGCGTCGTGCCGGCCAGCGCGTCGGCGGCGAGGACCACCGAGGCGGCCGTGTAGGTGGACTGTTCGCCGCCGGGGAAGCGAACCTCGTCGGGGAACACGGTGCCGGTCCAGTAGCGGCCGTCGTCGTGGCGAAACTGCTGGGCCCATCCAAAGAGGATTTCGGCGGTGGGGCGATCGCCCACGGCAAGGTAGGCCAAGGCACATTCACACGTTTCCGCCACGGTGACCCAGGGCCGATCGGAGACGCAGCGCACGCCGCGCCCGTCCATGATGAAGGTGTCGCTCCGCTCCTGGAGGTGGGCCCGGCCGGCCTCCCCCAACAGCACGCTGCCCAGTACGGGGTAGTACCAGTCCATGGCCCAGCGGTGCTTGGGGGCAAAGGCCTTGGGCTCGGTGGCGATGACGCGGGCCAATCGGGCGGCGCTCAGTTCCCAGTCGGGGCGCTCGTGGCCGAGCAACTCGGCGATGCCGATGGCGCACCGCAGGCTATGGCAGATCGATGAGGAGCCGGTGAGGAGGGCAAAACTCCACGGCGTGCCATCGGCGTGGCGGGCCCAGAGGATCTCGCCCCGTGGCGTCTGGAGGTCAAGGACGAAGTCGATGGCCTTCTCGACCACGGGCCAGAGTGTTTCCACGAACCCGCGGTCGTCGGTGAGGAGCCAGCGATGCCACACTCCCGCCGCGATGTACGCACAGACGTTGGCATCGAGTTTGTCCTGCTCCACCTGCGTGCTGCCGTTTTCATCGGCGATGTAGTACTGGTGCCACGACCCATCGTCGCGTTGCAGGTCTACGAGCCATTGGTAGGCCCGATCGGCGGCTTCATGCCGTCCGCCAATGTCGAGCGCCATGGCCGCTTCCACATGGTTCCAGGGATCGGCGTGCCCACCGGGGAACCACGGGATCATCCCCGACGGCAACTGCCACTCCGCGATGCCGTCGACCGTGCTGTGTAAATCGGTGGCCGAAACAAGACCCGGAACGTCGATAGGCATGGGCTAGTGCGCCCCGTTCGGCTTGCGGGCGTAGACCACGATGCTCTTGCCGAGCACCGGATTGAGCACGCGCTCGGTAGCTCGGGTGAGCCAGCCCATCGGCTGGATCTGGGCGATGTCCCACAGCAAAACCTGGTGGTACGCCTTCACCAGGGGGTGCCCGTGGTTGGTGGGGCCCACGGCGCATTTCAGCCACCAGTACGGCGAGTGCAGGGCGTGGGCGTGGTGGGCCCCTCTGGGTTCGAGGCCGGCTTGTCGCATCCGGGCCCGTAAGGTCGCCTCGCGGTAGATCCGCACGTGGCCCCCCTCCACGAACGGGGCGTGGTACTCCTCCGACAGCGCCCAGCAGATCTGCTCCGGAAGCCAGGCGGGGACCGTGGCGGCCAGGGTGCCACCCGGCTTGAGTACCCGGAATACCTCGTGCAGGGCCTGTTGGTCGTCCGACACATGCTCGAGCACCTCGGAGGCGATGATGCGATCGAAGGTGTTGTCGGCGAAGGGGAGACAGAGGGCATCGCCGTTGGCGGTAACCGCCAACCAGCCCGGCGCCGTGCCGGCCTCGCCGGCGGCCTGCATGGCGGCGAAGAGGCCGCCTACGTCCTTCAACTCCGCCGCGGAGTAGTCGAAGGCCACCGTGCGGGCACCGAGGCGAAACGACTCGAACGCATGCCGACCGGCGCCGCAGCCCATGTCGAGCAGCAGGTCTCCCGCCTGGAGACCGAGATCGTCGAATCGGACGGTGAGCACCGTCAGTCCTGGCCCAGGCGGATGCGGTACTGCTCCACGGTTTTGACGGCGGTGTGCTTCCAGGACCAGCGCGACACGATGCGCTGGCGCCCCCGAGCGCCCACCGTGTTGCGCAGGTCCGGCTCAGCCAGGGCCCAGCGCAGTTTGGCCGCCAGGGCCTCGCTGTCGCCTGGCTCCACCAGGAGGGCCGTGTCGCCGTCGCTGCCGACAACCTCCGGCAGGGCTCCTCCGGTGGTGGCGACCAGGGGTACCCCGCAGGCCATGGCCTCGATGGCCGGGAGCGAGAAGCCTTCGTAGAGCGACGGTACGACGGCCAGTTCGGCCTCCGAGTACAACTCGATGATCCGCTCCTCGGGCACGCCGGTGATGAACTCCACGTGGTCTTCCAGACCGAGCTTTTTGATTGTTTCGTCGCTGGCCCCACCGGGCTTGCGCTTGCCGATGACCACCAGGTGCACATCGTTACGTTCGGTGCGGAGCTTGGCGACGGCCTCGAGGAGGTACTTGAGGCCTTTCATGGTCACATCAGCCGAGGCGGTGGTGACCAAGCGGCCAGGGATGGGCTTCACGGCCGGAAGGGGTTGGAAGAGATCGATGTCCACTCCGACGGGCACGACGGCCATGTTTTCCGGCTTGACCTTGTGGTCGTGCACGATGTCCTTGAAGGAGTTCTCCGACACCGTGATGATCCGCTTGAGCCGCTGGGCCACCTGGCTCTGCATGTCGACGAAGGCATACCAGCGCCGGAGCGAAAGTCGCTTGTACCAGCCGTCGGCGGCCTCCATTTCGAGGCGCCGGTCTACCGTGATCGGATGGTGGATGGTACCCAGGATGGGCAGGCCCAGTTGGCGCTCGATAAGGAGCAGCCCGTAGCCGAGACACTGGTTGTCCTGCACGATGTCGAAGTCGCCCTGGCGGTGCCGCAGGTGGTCCCAGGCGCGTAGGGAGAACGCCAGGGGCTCGGGGAAGGTACCGAGGGAAAACGCCGTGACCTCCACCAGGTCTTTCCAGTTCTTCAGTTCCCACACGCCGGGCATCCGCAGCGGGAAGTGGTCGTTGTAGATGTCCAGGCTGGGGAGTTCGATCAGCGGGATCCGCTCGTCGAGCACCGGGTAGGGCTGCCCGCCGAGTACCTCAACATGGTGCCCGAGATCCACCAGGGCCTTGGCGAGATGCCGGGTATAGACCCCTTGGCCCCCTACGTGGGGCTTGCCCCGATAGGCCAATAGGGCAATACGAAGGGGTGCGTCACTGGACATAGAACACCCAGCATTCCGGTCTGTTGACCCGCCGGTCAACTCACGGCCGCTCTCGCCGGGCCGCCCACCGTTATTCGGGGGCTAGCGAAGTGCTAGCGGGCGTGTACCTCATCGCCGATATGCAGGGTGCCCGCGCGCACGATGGAGGCGTACACCCCCAGATTGTTGGCGTGGCTGTCGCGGATGGTGGTGCCGATGGTGAGGTCGCGTTCCAGGCCCGGCTGAGCCCGGCTGGGCATGCTGCAGCGCATCGTGGGCATGAGCACCTCAGAATGCACCTCGCCCAGCGCGATGGTGGTCCAGGTATCTTCAGCCCATCCAGGGGTGGGCCCGTCGATGAGGGCGGTGGGCCGGAATCGGCGCACGTCCCAAACACCGTGGGGCTGGAGTGCGGCGGCGGCGGCCAGGCTGGCGGTGGTGAGCCAGTGGGCATCGGCGAGATCCAGCCAGGTGCCCGGCGGGCCGGGCCAGTCGAACAGCGGCGTGTCCTCGTCGGACATCCCCGTGTGCATCTCCATCGGCAACACGGTGTGGGTCGGCGGCGCGTCGAGATGCACGTCGTGGTCGAGCCAGGCCGACAACGCGGCGTGGACGTCGGGATCGCCGGCGGCGTGTTCGGAACCACCGGGCAGGGTGATGATCACGCCGTCATCGTCATCGAGCCGCGCCGACGCCTCGAGGAGTTGGGCCCACGCTTTGGCCGACAGGACTTTCCCGGCAGCCCGATCGACCACCGCCAATCCCCGATCGCCCGCCGCTCCACCCGGGGCCACGGCGAGGGACTGCACCGGCTCACCCTGGAAGGATTTCACCGGATAGCGCCAGAGTTGGGCGATGAAACCAAGGTCTTCCATCGCCGCACCCTACGCGAGCCAGCGGGCCACCGGCGGCTCGTCCGGGCGGCGCTGGTGGCGCCGAATCAGGGCGGGGACCAGGCGAGGGACATGTGGGTGATGAGGGGCTGGGTGGGGTGCACGATCTGCGGCCACCCTGGGTGGTTGAGGGCATCGGGCGGGCCGGTTTGTGGCTCCACGCAGATGGCGTGGGCCGGATAGTCGTAGAGCACTAGGTGATCGCCGGTGGAGGTGATCGAAACGACCAATGCTCCCGGCCAGGTCAAGGTGGCGGGCCAGGTGAGGCCCGTGAAGCAGTCGTCCCAGGGGCCCGCCGGAGGCGGGGAAACCATGTCGCCCCGCGGCAGGCCCTGGTCATCGCGGGGGTACCAGCCGGTGGCGTCGATGGCCACCACCAGGTCACCGCCGGTGGCCAGGGACCGGCGAAACCAGGGATGCCAGCCAGCGGTGGCGGGAAAGGAGGGGCCGTCGGTGTGCACTTCGAGACGCAGGTCGAGGCGGTCGTCGGTGAGGCTGATGTGCTGGTTGGCCCAGCCGGTGAAGGGCCAGTGGGGCTGCAGATCGGCGCGCAGGTGGAGGTGGTCCGGGCCGGAGTGCTCCACGAGCCAAGCCCGGTCGAACCCGGTGCCGTGTATGGCGTGGGAGGCCTGGTTCTGACGGAGTTGGTGCACTTCGCCGCCCCACTCGAAGCGGCCGTCGCGCACTCGTCCGGCGAAGGGAACCATCGGGTAACAGCCCGAGAGGAGGGGATCGGCCGTCGGGGCCACGAGAAGTTCGTGTCCCTTCACCCGCAGGGACGTGAGTCGGCCACCGATCGCCGGGTTCACCTGCACCGCCACCGATCCCGCCGTGAGGGTGATCACCCCGGCAGCGAGGTGAGGAAGCCGGAGAGGGCTTCCCACCAGGCGGCGGGGGCTTCGAGTTGCGGACTGTGGCCGCCGCCGGGGATCACCGCCAGACCAGCGCCGGGGATGGTGGCCGCCATGCGCTCGCTGTCTCGAATGAAGGGGGCATCTTGTTCGCCCACGATTACGAGCACCGGCATATCGAGGGTGGCCAAGGCCGCCAGTCGGTCGGGTTGCACGGGGAAGGTGGCGAGCATGGTGGCGAACATGGCCGGTGACGAAGCCCGGAGGTTGCGGTCGCCCCGGGCGGCGTAGGAGGGGTCCTCGGCCATCATGCGGCGGTTCACCTCCGAGGCAAGGGGGCCGTCGCTGGCAGCCCCCATGATGTCGGCCACCACATCGATGCCCTCCTCGCGGGCTACGGCGACGCCCAATTTCACCAGTTCCGGGTCGATCGGCAGCGGCCCGTGCGAGGTGTCCATGAGCACGAGGGCCTCGACGCGATCAGGGGCACGCAGCACGAGGCACTGGGTGATCATGCCGCCCATGGAATGGCCCAGGATCACGAAGCGTCCGAACCCGATGGCGTCGGCGAGGCCCAGCAGATCGCTGGCGAAAATCTCGAAGCTGTAGTCGGCCTCCAGGGGCGGGTGGCTGCTGTTGCCATGGCCGCGTAGGTCGGGGGCCACCGCGTGCCAACCCGCCGCCGCCAGGGGGTCGAAGGTCATGTCGAAATCGGTGCGCGATCCGGTGTGGCCGTGCACCAGCAGTAGCGGTCGCCCGCCCATTCCCGCCTCGGTGATCGCCAGTTCCATCTCACCGACGCGAATCATTCTGTCCTGGATCGTCATCTCGTCTCGCTTCCCCTGTCGGCTGGCGGCACCCTAGCGTTGGCGGTATGCGAGCAGTCGTGCAGCGGGTGACTAAGGCTTCGGTGTCGGTGGAGGATGCGGTGGTGGGGGCGATCGGCCCGGGGCTGTGCGTGTTGCTGGCCGTAACGCATACCGATGGGGAGGCGACCGCCCCCCGGATGGCCGAAAAACTCTGGAACCTGCGGATCTTTGATGACGCCGCGGGGGTGATGAATACCTCGGCGGCCCAGCAGGATGCCCCACTGCTGGTGGTGTCCCAGTTCACCCTCTACGGCGACACAGCCCGGGGCCGACGACCGTCGTGGCTGGCCGCGGCCCGGCCCGAGCAGGCAGAACCTCTGGTAGAGGCCGTGGTGGCCCACCTCCGTGACCTCGGCGCCACCGTGGCCACCGGCCGCTTCCGCACCGATATGGCCGTGGCCCTGGTGAACGACGGTCCCGTCACCCTCATCCTGGAGGTCTGATGCCTCGGGTTGGCGGCGTTGATCGCTTAGCGTTGGCGACATGAACCGGCCGTTGCCTCCGTGGTTCGATGACGCCAAACTCGGCATTTTCGTGCACTGGACCGCCGCCGCCGTTCCCGCCTTCGCCCCGATCAGCGAATCACCCTTCGATCTCGCCGCCGAAGGGGGATGGGCGGAGGCGATGCGCTCCTCGCCGTACGTCGAGTGGTACCAGAACTCGATCGCCATCGAGGGCTCTCCCGCGGCGCAACACCACGCCGAGGTGCACGGTAACCGGCCCTACGACGATTTTGTGGCGCAGTTCCTGGCCGGGCACGCCGGATGGCAGCCCGAGCCGTGGGCCGATCTGTTTGAACAGGCCGGCGCTCAGTACGTGGTGCTGGTCACGAAACATCACGACGGTGTGTTGCTCTGGCCCAGCGCCACGCCCAACCCGCACAAGCCGGCGTGGGGGAGCGAACGCGATCTGGTGGGCGATCTCGCTACCGCCGTGCGCCGCCGCAAGATGCGCTTCGGCACCTACTACTCCGGTGGGCTCGACTGGACCTTCGGTGGTCTGCCCATGCGGGATTTCGAGGACATGATCGCCGCCATTCCACAGTCGCCCGAGTACCTGGCCTACGCCAATAGCCACTGGGCGGAGTTGATTGAGCGCTACCAACCCGACGTGCTCTGGAACGACATCGGCTATCCCGCCGCCGCCGATCTGGAGGGATTGTTCGAGCGGTACTACCAAGCCGTGCCCGACGGCGTGGTGAACAACCGGTTCGACTGGATGGGACAGTCCGCCGGGGCAGTCCACTGCGACTTCGTGACGCCGGAGTATTCCATCGAGGGCGACCCCAGCCGGAAATGGGAGAGCACCCGGGGGATCGGTACGTCGTTCGGCTACAACCGACAGGAGTCCGACGCTAGTTATCTCTCCGCCGATGCCCTCGTGGGGATGTTCATCGACATCGTCGCCCACGGCGGCAATCTGCTCCTCAACGTGGGCCCCACCGCCACGGGCGTGATTCCCTGGGCACAGGCGCAGCGGCTGCTGGCGCTGGGCTGGTGGCTCCGCACCAACGGCGAAGCCATCTACCGGACCCGCCGGTGGTCTCGCTCCGAGGGCATCACCGGGGAAGGTCATCCGGTGCGCTTCACCACCAAGGACGACGCGTTGTACGCCATCGTGAAAGGCACCCCCTCAACGGCGCAGGTGGAACTCGACGTGCCGCTGCCGCCGGGGGCGACCGTCACGCTGCTGGGCCACGACACCCCCCTGCGATGGCAGGACTCGACGGTGACGTTGCCCGCCCGCCCATCTGTCGCCCCCGCCCTCACCATCAAGATCACCCCCGTTCCCTCCTAGGGCGGTCGCCGCCGGGGGTGGTGTCCCAACCGGTATCGTGGGAAGTCGTGTTGGTGGCCAAGGACCTCGTGCGACACCACGGGGCGCAGGTGGTGCTCGGCGGGGTGTCCCTGGCGGTCACCGCCGACACGCGCCTGGGGATCGTGGGACCCAACGGCATTGGTAAGTCCACGCTCTTGCGGATACTGGCCGGGCTCGAATCGCCCGATGGGGGTTGCGTGGAACGGGTGCCGGCCTCCACCACCGTGGGGTGGCTTCCGCAGGAACCCGATACCCGGTCGGGGGAGACATTGCGGGCCTATCTAGCCAGGCGCACCGGGGTAACCGCCGCCAACGATGCGCTTGATGCCGCCACCGCCGCCCTGGGGGGCGACGGCGAGTCGATTGAGGCCTACAGCACCGCCCTCGAACACTTCCTGGCCATCGGCGCCAACGACCTTGATGCCCGTACCGGTGTTGTGTTGGCCCAGGTGGGGCTGTCGGCGGATCGCGCCGAGGTGGAAGTGGGCCACCTCTCGGGTGGCCAGGCGGCCCGGGCGGCGCTGGCGGCGATCTTGTTGTCGCGCCAGGACGTGCTGCTGCTCGATGAGCCCACCAACGACTTGGATTTTGCCGGCCTCGATCTCCTCGAGCACTTCGTGGCGGCAACCCCCTCCGCGGTGGTCACTGTGTCCCATGACCGCGCCTTCCTTGATCAGGTGGTGACCCGCATCCTCGAACTACGCGAACCCGACCACTGCGGTGTGAGTCATGCTGGGGGATGGAGCGATTACGTGGAATCGCGCGAGTTGGCCCGGCGGCAGCAGTACGAGGGCTACGGGAAGTTCACCGCCGAGCGCGACCGGTTGCGAGACCGTCAGCGCACCCAGCGCGAGTGGGCGGTGGTCGGGGTGCGCAACGCCAAGGCCCGTTCCCGCGACAACGACAAGTTCATCGTGCATCACAACGCCCAGCGGTCCGAAAAGATGGCGTCGAAGGCGAAGGCCACCGAGAAGGCGATCGAGCGGCTCGAGGTGGTGGATAAGCCCTGGGAGCCCTGGGAACTTCAGCTCGAGTTGGCGGCCGCCACCCGCTCGGGCGATGTAGTGGCCCGCCTGGATGGGGCGGTCATGACGAGGGGTTCGTTTCACCTCGGGCCGATCAGCCTGGAGGTGGCCTGGCAGGACCGGCTCGCCATTCTCGGGCCCAATGGGTCGGGGAAAACGACGCTCCTGCGGGCCATCCTCGGCGAGGAGGAACTAGCCGCTGGGCAGCGGTGGATGGGGCCGGGGGTGCAGGTGGGCCTGCTCGACCAGCGTCGGGCGCGCTACGCCGCCGACCAACCGCTGCTGCGGTCGTTCATGCACACCACCGGCCTCGACCGCTCCGAGGCCCGGTCGTGTCTGGCGAAGTTTGGCCTGGGCGCCGATCACATGGAACGGCCAGGACGAAACCTCTCACCCGGGGAACGCACCCGGGCCCTCCTAGCGGAGTTCACCACCGCGGGGGTGAACTGCCTGGTTCTCGACGAGCCCACGAACCACCTCGATCTGCAGGCGATCGAGCAACTCGAAGCGGCCCTCGGGAGTTACGACGGCACGCTGCTGCTGGTCACCCACGACCGTGCCTTTCTCCAGAATGTGGACGTGACCCGCACGATCGACCTGGGTTAGGCCAGCGACGCCCCGGCCTGACGCCGACGGGTACCAACTACTTCGATGGTCCAGCCGCTCAGAATGCACGCGGCGGCCAGGATCAGTCCGATGAGGTTGCCGTAGCGGGTGTAGATCGTGAGACCTTCTCGCAACTGCACCTCGCGCTGGATCACTTGCGTTTCGCTGATGCTGCTGCGCTCGATGATCCGGCCGGTGTCGCCGATGATGGCGCTGAAGCCGGTGGGGGCTACCTGGGCGACCCAGCGCCCGCTCTCAATGGCTCGCATGCGCGATGACGCCAGTTGTTGGGTCTGCACGATCGTGCCGGTGAACGACGAGCCGTTGGTGGGATTGACTACGAGACGCGCCCCGGCCTCGACGCCTTCGCGGGTGCGGTCAGGGAAGAAGATCTCCCAGGAGATCGGGGTGACCACCCGCCCCACGGGACCGGGCACGTCGAGGTAGTTGGGGATCTCGCCGATCACCGCATCCCGGCGAGGGAGTGCACCGTCGGCCACCTTGGCCAGCAGGGGTCGGAACGGCACCCACTCCCCGAAGGGCACCCGGTGCACTTTCTCGTAGCGCCCCACCAGTTGGCCCTCGGCGTCGAACAACTCGACGGCGTTGCGAAAGTAGCCCTCCCCGGCGTCTTCGATGGCGCCCACCAGTAGCGGAGCGTTCTTGGCCCGGGCGAGGTCGCCCACAATGATGCCCCACGGGTCTTCTACCAGCGGGGTAGGCGTGTCGATCACATCCTCGGGCCACACCATGAGATCGACCGGCGGCTCCACCAGGGCGGTGGCCTCCACGTGGGCGGCGAATACCCGCTTGATGCTGTCCTTGCTCTGGCGTGTTCCCTGGGCCCCACCCCCTTGGACCAGGGCGATCTCGGCGGTGGCCACCGCGTGACCCTGGGGCGCCACCTGGGCGGCCCCGAGCACCACGAGGGGGATGGCGAGGAGACCGACGGCGGGCAGCCAGGCCCCGCGCACCAAGGCTGCGAGGGATTGGCCCACGAGGATCGTGCACACCAAGAGCAGGACCGGACCGCCGAGGCGCAGCACGGCGGCGAGCGGACCTGCCACCTGCCCGATGGGAAGACTGGCTAGGGGAACCCCGCCGAAGGGCCACGACGAGCGCAGCAATTCCGCCACGGTCCAGGTGCCGGCCAGGGCCAACCACCGGCCTCGGCCGGGTGGAGCGGCGGCGATGCCAGCCCCCAGCATGGCGGAATAGGCCACACAGGCGATCACGGTGCCCGGGACGGTGAGAGCGGTCATCCAGGACAGGCCGGGGACAAAACAGCCCATGGCCACCAACCATCCGCGAGCGAAGCGGGCGCCGCGCGGTTGGTGGGCGATGAGTCGGTCCACCAGCACCAGGCCCACGAAGGCCAGGGGCCAGAACCCGAAGGGGGGCAGCGAAAGGCACAGCAATACCCCGGCTACGACCGCAGTGGCACCGGTGGCGAGCCGCGGGGGGATGGGAGGCACAGGGCAATGATGGCAGCGGGCGGCGGCGGGGGTGAATCAGGCGGGGGTAGAGGACTGCAAAGTGAAGTGGCCGACGATCCGTTGCCGGAGGCTGCCCTTGGGGTGACAGGCGAAGAGCGTGGCCCGGTAGCCGTAGGTCTGATCCACGATGCCCAGTGCGGTGGCGTCCACGATCTCCACCCTGTCGAGGGTGTACACGTACCGCTCGCCGGTGAGCATCGTGAAGATCAACTCGTCTCCCGGCGCCACGAGGTCGAGATCAAAGAAGGGCCGGGTTCGGGTGGTGCGGTGGCCAGCCAGCACCGCGTTGCCGAGTTCGCCGGGCATGGCGGTACCGGGCCAATGGCTGGGGCCGTTGTCGATGGCGGTGAGGGTCACTCCCTCAAAAAAGGGCTGCGACAATCCGATGGAGGGGATTTCCAGCGTGCCCCACTGAACTTTGGGAGTGGGTGCCCGTGCGTCGAGCGGAGAAGGTCCCGGCACCGGGAGGGCGGCGCTGATCCCGTTCACAACGCTCACGGCCGTCTGCGCCACCCGGTCGAGGTCGAGCGACGGTGCCGCCGGCGGGGTGGTACTGGCGGCCACCTCACTCTCGCTCAGCCCTCGTCCGGCTATGCCGCCCACTGCGACCGCCACCACCAGAGCCGCCAGGGGGGTGGCGAGCCGGTAAAGACGTCGGGGGGAAGAAACCGTATGCACTGTGTTCATTATGCCGTGCCCAAGGGGGCTAATACTCGTTGGGCGGCGGCGCGGCCCTGGCGGATGCAGGCTGGCACTCCGAGCCCCCGTAAGGCGGCGCCGGCCACGGCCACGGTGGGCATGGTGGCCGCCAGGCCGGCGTCGATCGCCGCTACTCGGGCCAGGTGCCCGACGCGGTACTGAGGAAATGACGCTGGCCACTCGCTCACCCGCACCTCCCGAGGGCGGCCCCGCAGGGCCATGGTGTGCCCGAGATCGGCGAGCACCTGCGTTTCGAGCGGTCCGGTGGGGATGGCGCCATCTCTCCCTACCGATGCCCGCAGCCACACGGTGGCGTCCCCACCGAGGTGCGGCCATTTGGCCGATGTCCACGAACAAGCCGTCACGGTGAGGCCCTCGCTCCGCGGCACGAGAAAGCCGCTGCCGTTCAGTTCGCGATCGATGCCCTCACGATCCACGGCAATAGACACCATCGCCACCGATGCGTAGGGGATGGCGGCGAGGAGCGTGGCTACCCGGGCGGCCCCGGCCCGCAGGATCGCCGCCGCGATCGGGGCGGGCGTGGCCACCACCACGGCATCGGCGTCGAGGGAGCCGCCCTCTACTTGCACCCTCCATCCGAGCCCACAGGGTTCGATACTGCGGGCTGGCGAAGTGTTCAGCGTCACACCGCGACGGGAGAGGTCCGCCACCAGCGCGGCGGTGAGTGCTCCCATGCCATCGCGGGGCGCGAAGAACACCGGGT
Organism: Acidimicrobiia bacterium; assembly: GCA_009694375.1. Classification (NCBI taxonomy): domain Bacteria; kingdom Bacillati; phylum Actinomycetota; class Acidimicrobiia; species Acidimicrobiia bacterium. Next base: position 152,243 of record SHVB01000002.1, on the reverse strand, counting down.
CGCTCCGGTTGGGGCCGGCGGCCTGTTGGGCCCGACAGGCTTCGATGAGCGATGCCGCCCCGCTGCGGGCGGCGGCGTCGAGTTGGGGAACGGTGGCGGCCAGGCTCAAGGCGTCGCTGTTCCCGGCGTTGATACCGCCCACCAGCGGGTCCACGAGCCGCTCCGCCACCTCGTGCCCGAGGCGTTGGCGCATGAGGCTGCCGATGGTGACGTCAGTGGTCGGAGCCACGAGGGGCTCTTCGAGGTCGCGGCGGGCCGCGGTGATGCCCTCGGCCGACACGATGCCGGAGGCGGCTAGTTCGTCGAGGTCAGTGGGGACGCCGAGCAGGTGGGCCTCGGGGAGTCGTCGCAGCGCCCCGTGGCTGAACACGTGGGCGCGACGCTCGGCGGGGGCCACGAGCTGACCGGCGAGGCCGAGTTGCTCGCACAGTTCGATGCCCTCGGGTACGCGGGCGAGGAACGCGTCGGCGGCTTCGTCGAGCATGCCGTTGTCAAAGGCGCTCGTCTGCACCTTGCCGCCGAGTCGCCCGGGTTCCAGCAACGTGACCGTCGCTCCGGCTTCGCTGGCCTCCCGGGCGGCCACCAATCCGGTGATGCCGCCGCCGATGACCACGACATGGGTCATGGGATGGTGTTCAGTACCAGGGTGGCCAGCGCCGCGAGCACGGGCCCGTGGTCGTTGAGCACCTCGGTGCGAGCGAAGGCCAGCCCGAGGTCATCGGCCAACTGCTGGGCCTCGATGTCGAGGTCGTACACCACCTCAAGGTGGTCGGACACGAAGCCCTGCGGGCACACGAGCACGCCATCGACCTCGTCATGGGTGGCGAGGTCGCGGATGATGTCGAGAATGTCGGGGCCGCGCCAGGGTTCGGGCGTGCGGCCCGCCGACTGCCACCCGAGGGACCATCCCGCCCGTGATGCGAGTCCCAGTGCGTCGGCTACCGCGGCGGCCGACTCGGAAAGTTCCTCCGGGTAGGGGTCGTCCACCAACACTCGCTCGGGGAGGGAGTGGGCCGTGAAGACCACGGTGGTTTTCGCAGGCATCGCTATGAGCGCGTCCTGCACGGCGCCGGTCAGAAAGGAGACGTAGCTCTCTTCGAGGTGCCATCGGTCGATGTGGCTCGTGGTCATGCCGTGTTCGGCGGCGGCATCCCGGAGTCGTTGTTGGTATTGACCCACCGAAAACCCGGAATAGTGGGGGGCCAGCACGAGGCCCACCACATGGTTGATGCCGGCATCCGCCAGGCTGGAAACGGCATCTTCGATGAAAGGAGCGGCGTGTTTTTGACCGAGGATGACGCGCGTGGCGCCCGGTGCTTGCTCCTCGAGAGCGGCCTCTATCCCTCGGCGTTGTGCTTCGGTGCGCTCGGCGAGAGGGGATACGCCGCCGATGGCCTCGTAGCGCTTCGTGAGGTCGGCCAACTGCTCCGGGGTGGGGGCGTTTCCCCGCCGGATGTGCGTGTAATACGCCTCGATCTCGGAGGGGGCTTTCGGGGTGCCATAGGCCATGACGACCACCCCTACGGGAGGATTAGCCATCGGTGCGACCCTCCGCGTGGACGAGGTCCACGACCTCCTGCAGCACTCCGGGATCTAGTTCCGGCAACACGCCGTGCCCGAGGTTGAAGATGTGACCCGGGCGACCGGCGTTGCGGCGCAACACGTCCCGGGTGCGCTCAGCCACTACCTCCCAGGGGGCTAGGCACACCGCCGGGTCGAGATTCCCCTGCACTGCGTGGTGGGGGACCCGTTGGCGGGCCACGTCGAGGGGTACCCGCCAGTCGACGCCCACCACATCGGCCCCGGCTTCGCCCATGAGGCTCAACAGTTCGCCGGTGCCCACCCCGAAGTGGATGCGGGGCACCCCGCTCGCTGCGAGGGCGGCGAGCACCTTGGCGCTGGCGGGCATGACGAGATCCCGGTACACATCCGGCGAGAGGGCCCCGGCCCAAGAGTCGAATAGTTGGATGGCGCTGGCCCCGGCCTCCACCTGGGCCAAGAGGGAGGCAATAGCCATGTCGGCCAGCCGGTCGAGGAGCTGGTGCCAAAGGCCGGGATCACCGTGCATCATCGCTTTGGTCAGGCCGTAGGTGCGCGACGGGCGGCCTTCGATGAGGTAACTCGCCACCGTGAAGGGGGCGCCGGCGAAGCCAATGAGAGGGGTTCCGCCGAGTTCGGTCACGGCCTGGCGAACCGTCTCGGCCACGTAGGGGGCGTCGATCTCGGGTTCGAAGGGGCGCAGGCGATTGAGGTCGGCGGCGGCACGGAACGGCTCGGAGACCACCGGACCCACGCCGGGGGTCACGTCCACCCCGAAGCCGATGGCGGCGGCCGGCACCACGATGTCGCTGAAGAGGATGGCGGCATCCACGCCGTAACGACGCACCGGCTGCAAGGTGATCTCCGCCGCCAGTGCCGGGTTGTGGATGGCATCGAGGATGCTGCCGGAGCCTCGTAACGCCCGGTACTCCGGCAACGAGCGGCCGGCTTGGCGCATGAACCATACCGGCACCTGATCGGCCCGCTGCCCGCGAGCGGCGAGGAGGAACGGGGAGTCGGCAAGTGCGGCGTGGGGGAGGGCCATGACCCTCTCAACCTAGGACCCGCCCTCGCTGTCGGCGAAGTCGTGGTCTGATGGGGGGATGCGCCGATCCATTGATGATCATCCCTTTGCCCCCGACGATCTCCCTCCGAGTGACGACGACCTAGCCCGTCTGTCCTGGGCGGTGGCGATCAGTGACGACTACAACGACAGCGAGCCGCGGGTGGTGCTCACGCTGGAGGAGGTGGGCAGTGCCGGGGCGGGCCTCGTCGCCCACCTGGCGGCTCCGATCGCCCGTCGCTTGCGGGTGGCGCTGCGCGACGCCCTGAAGGAGATCGGCGAAGACCCCGGGCTGTGAGGGGCTAGTAGCGGAGTTCGGCGAGCAGGCCGAGATGGTCGCTGGCCACCACGTTGTCCACCGGCTCGAGGCATTCGACGGTGGCCTGGGTGACATGACCGACGCCGCCCGCTTTGGGCCAACCGACGAAGATGTAGTCGATTCGGCGGTCGGGTTCGAGATCGAGGAGGGCGTAGGGGTTGTCGTTGCTCCAGGTGGCCCCGCTCGTACTCGAGGGCGAGGGCTGACCGGCCATCACCCACGCGTCGTGGAACACCAACTTGGGCACCGCGGTGGCGGCGAGTCCGTTCAGCATGCGGATCTCGTCGCTGTCGGGGTCGGCGTTGAAGTCGCCACAGAGGATGGGGGCCACCGCGCGACCCCCCGGGGGCTTGGACGCTTCGATAAAGGCGCAGATGGCTCGTACCTGATCCTGGCGGGTGGCGCTCTGGTCGAACCGCCAGTTGAGGTGCGTGCTGAACACCTGCAGCGCCCCGCGGGGTCCGCTGATGTCGGCCCGTACGCAGGTGCGGAGTTCGTCCACGTCCGCCTCGGCCGGGAGCGGAAGGACGTCGCTGTCGGTGATCGGCCAGCGCGACAAGATGGCGTTGCCGAAGCGCACCCCGTCGAGTTCGAGGCGGGCGCCGTACACATGGTGGTAGCCGAGAGCGTTGGCCAGTTCGGCGGCGAAGTTCACCTCCCCGTCGTCCCACACTTCCTGGAGGCAGATGACATCGGCGTCGAGGCGGGCCAGCACTGCGGCGATGGCGGGCCGCCGGGCTTCCCAGGGGCCAAAGCGCCACCACAGGTTCCAGGTGAGCACCCGCAGGCGGGTATCGACGAGGGTTCCGAATGATCCGGTGCTATCGGTCACAACCCGATCATGGCCCAGGTAGGCTTACAGGTCCCCTTTATTCCACCCGAGGATGCTGGTGTCGCACCCCGACCTGCCTTCCGAGCAGGCCCACATTGATCGTGCCTACCTCAGTCTGGAGCGCTCGCGCGTGGACGCCACCCGCCTGCGTTCCATGGTGGAAGTGGGCAAAGGTGGCACCGAGCAGGCCCGGTGGGAGCGCGAGATGATCGAGGGCAACATCGCTCTGCGGCTGGCTTCCCTCCAACTCGGCGATGCCAGCCTGGTGTTCGGGCGGATTGATCGCACGCAGGCGGCGGGCGGAGATTCGTTCTACATCGGCCGGATGGCGGTGTCGGATGAAGAGCGTGAGCCGCTAGTGGTGGACTGGCGGGCCCCCGTGGCCGAGCCTTTTTACCGGGCCACCGGGCGGGAGGCGATGGATCTCGTGCGCCGTCGCCATTTCTCGACCCGGGGGCGCCAACTCCTGGCCATCGAAGACGAGTTATTCGGTGAGTCGGCTGGCGTGCTCGGCGGTGTTCTGTCGATCACCGATGAGGGTCGCGAGATCCGGGGTCAGAGCACGCTCATCGCCGCGTTGGAGGAGGTGCGCACGGGCCGCCTCGGCGACATCGTGGCCACGATCCAGGGGGAGCAGGACGAAATCATTCGTGCCGAACTCCCGGGTGTCCTGGTGGTTCAGGGCGGTCCGGGAACCGGCAAGACGGTGGTGGCACTGCACCGTGCCGCCTATCTCCTCTACACCCATCGTTTCCCGCTCGAAGGGCAGGGGGTGCTGGTGGTGGGGCCGAACCGGCTGTTCCTCGGGTACATCGAGCAGGTGTTGCCGAGCCTGGGGGAGGCCGGGGTGGAGTTGGCGGTCCTCGCCGACCTCCTGCACCGCCCGGGAAACCTGCGCATCGAGGGCCGCGATCGTCCCGAGACCGCTCGCGTCAAAGGCGATCTTCGGATGGCCAAGGTTCTGGCCAAGGCCGTCCATGACCGCCAGCGCCCGCTCCGGCGCACCATGCGGGTGGGCTATGGCGTGCAAACCCTCACCCTCACGCCGGGGCAGAGCAAGATCATCGTGGCCGATGCCAAGCGCCGCTTCCAGACCCATAACGCGGGCCGCCGCCATGTGGTGTCCAGTCTGTTCGCCACCCTGGCCGACAGTGCCCGCCTGCCGACCGAGGCTCAAGAGGTGCGCGACCGGCTCCAGCACGCGCCGGAGGTGACCGAGGCTCTCGAACGTATGTGGCCGGTGCTCTCGCCCGCTGATCTCCTCCATGATCTGTGGGGCTCCGCCGCGCTGATTCATCTCGCCGCCGGGTCGCGTTTGTCGGAGGCGGAGAAGGCGTCATTGGTGCGCGATCGATCGGCGTCGGTGGGCGAAGCCACCTGGACCGTGGATGACGTACCCCTGCTCGACGAAGCGCGCGCCCTCCTCGGGTCCAAGCCCCGGCGGCGTCGTCCCGGAGTGGCGGTCAACGACGACGTGCGCACCTACGGCCACATCGTGGTGGATGAGGCTCAGGACCTGTCGCCGATGCAGTTGCGGATGCTCACCCGGCGGTCCCTCAGTGGCTCGATGACCGTGGTGGGCGACATCGCCCAGTCCACCGGGGCGTGGGCCCACGCGGACTGGGGGGAGGTGCTCGGACTGCTCCCGGAGCGCCGACCCACCCGGCGCCGGGAACTCACCATCGGCTACCGCTTGCCCGGCCCGAACATGGTGTTGGCCGCCAAGGTGCTGGCGCTGGCCGCCCCTGATCTGAAGCCCCCGTCGGCGGTGCGCGAGACGGGCGATGAGCCTCGCTTTGTGAGGGCCGACGCCGGCCGGATCGGTGAGGTGGCGGTGCAGCAGGCGCTCATCGAACGCGACGCGGTGGATCCCGGCAGCGTGGCGGTGATCGTCCCGGACTCGCTCGTCGAGGTCGTGGCGACTGCGTTCGATCGGGCCGGGGTGGACGTTGGTCGGGCGGCCCGCAACGGCCTCAACCTCCAGATCACCCTCGTGCCCGTGAGCCTGGTGAAGGGCCTCGAACTCGATGCCACGGTGGTGGTAGAACCGGCGGCCATCCTCACCGAGGAGGTGCAGGGGGCGCGGTCGCTCTACGTGGCGCTCACGAGAGCTACCAAGCGCCTCGTGGTCGTGCACGAGGCCCCCCTCCCCGAGGTCCTATGCCCCTAGTGGCGGTCAGACGGTCACGAGAATGCGTTGGCTGGCGAAGGCACCAATGCCGATGTGGCGACCGTTGACTTCCACCGTGGTGGTGCCGTCGGGGGAGGCGGCGGTGATTGTTCCGGTCTTACCGGGAACGACATCGGCATCCTCGAGGAACTCAAGCAGACCCGGAGTGAACTCCAACTCCTCGGGGATGCGACTCACGATGAAACTGCCCCCCACCTGCACATCGCTCAGCGGCACCGCCGCCGGTGCGTGGTAGTCCGCGCCCGGGATCGGGTTGCCGTGGGGGCAGGTAGTGGGGTTGCCGAGCACGCGCACCATGGCTGATTCGACTGGCTCGGAGATGATGTGCTCCCATTTGCCGGCCTCTTGGTGGGCCTCGGCCCAGGAGAGGTCGAGGATGTCGGTGAGAAAACGTTCGGCGAGCCGGTGACGGCGCACCACTTTCTCCGCTAGGCGCTGGCCATCGAGGGTGAGGCTGATGGAGTTGTGCACGATGGCCACCAGTCCCTCGGCCTCCAGGCGTTTGATCATTTCGGAGACGGCGGGCCGCGACACGAGGAGGCGTTCGGCGATACGGGCCTGGATGACCTCGACGTCGTCTTCCCGAAGCTCGTAGATGGCCTCGCAGTACTCCTCGAACGCCGGGTGAAATTCCGGGGTTTGGTAGTCGGCCATACCGAAAGGGTACGGCATGGCCCGCTTAGTGGGCGCAAGGGATGCGGGGGGTGGTCCCCGTCAGCCCATTTCCAGCGACGAGAGCCGCAACTCGGGGGCGGACTTCTGGGCTAATTCGGGCGGCGATCCGCAGACGAGCACAGGGAGGGTTCTCGTTACCTCTACCTCGCCGGTGGCCCGACCGCCCTCCCATTCGAGGGTGACGGTGGCGTGCTGCTGGTTCGGGGCGATGGTGGTTTCGGCTCGGGTGACGTTGGTGGTGAGCCACCCCCAGCCGTACTCGTTGAACAGCGCCCGCTCCACCACCTGGGCCCACATCCCCAAGCCGGTCGTGCCACGGTCGTGCTCGGCGAGGTCGGCGACAGTGGCGGTGCGCGCCACTACGCCCTCGAGAAGGTCGGCATCCACCGAAGCCCAGGCGCGACCCTCCGGTAGCGTGATGGCGGTGGGGGCGAATCGGTGGCCGCCGGTGTGGCTGCACCGCCAGACGCGAGCGTCGCAACCTCGCGCCGCCAACTCGATGTGGAGCCGCGTGCCCCAGCGTCCGCAGCACGTATCGCGGCGGCCGTGGGCACACACCAGCACCTCCGGGGGCGCCTCACCCACCGCAGTGCTCCACTGGCTGCTGTCGCGGAAGGGATCCTCGATAAGGGAATCGAGCAGAGCGGGAATCTCGGCCACGGCCACGCGATGGTCCACCCCCACGAGCTCATTGGTGCGCACGCGCCAACGGTGTACGACGCGCCGGAGGCCATCGCGGCTCTGATCGTGGTGGGGCACCACGGCCATGACTCGCACGCCGGGCGCCCTGGCCGCCTTGGCCAGGGCGGGGATCTCACTCACATCGTGGGGCCAGGGCAGGGGCCACTCCACGAGGATCATGGCATCGAAGGACTCGGCCGAGCCGATGGGGTCTACGCCCTGGGCCTGTGTCCACACTGCGCAGCGGAACTGGGGGTCGTGCGGCCCGGCGGGAGGCTGATCGAGTTCGGTCATCGCTTCTCAGGGTAGGGGCATTGTCAGCGAGCCGAGAGTTTACGGCTACGGTGACCATCTCAATAACAAATCGCTCTTGGGCGGGGGAAGCCGGTTGAATTCCGGCACTGACCCGCAGCCGTAAGCCTGTCGTCGTCGCACTTCGGGCAAGTCGGAATGCCCGCCCCGAGCGCATTGGCTCCACTCAACGTCGAGGTCTACGTATCGGGAGCCCGGGATTGACCTCGCTTTATTGTGGTGCCGACTCCGGGCGATGTGCGCTCCTCGCCTCCCAGAAGGTCATCCATGATGAAACGGTATTTCCCTCGCTGGTGTTTCAGCGCCACGGTTCTCGCTCTGTTGGGCTCCCTTGTTGTCCACCCCTCGCCCGCAATGGCGGTGGAAGGCTCCCGAGCCGATGCGGGCTTGGCGTGGCTAGCGGGTGAGCTCGCAGCCCGCAGCGGGATGCTTACCGTGACCTTTGGGGACGACGAGTACGCCGATCCAGGGCTCACGATCGATGCCATTCTCGCCGAGGTAGCCGGTGGCCATCGTGATGATCCTGCTGTCGCCGAGGCCGTGGCGGCGGTGGATGCCGAGACGTTCAACTATGTCAATCAGTTCTCGCTGTACCCCGCCGACCGCGCCGCCAACGCCACTGCCAAGGCGTTGCTGCTGCAAGGAGTACTCGGAACCGACCTTGGCGACACCGTAGACCTCGAGCCTGAACTGCGGGCGCTGATGGCCACCATGGGCGACGAGATCGGCCGCTTCAACGACACTGATCTGCAGGGCTCTGGGAACTATTCCAACGGGCTCGGGCAGGCGTTGGCGCTGCTTGCCTTGGACCGCACCAGCGGTGGTGTCCCGCCCGAGGCGGTGAGTTTTCTGCTCGACCAACAGTGCTCGGACGGCGGTTTCCGCCTCTACTACTTCGGCTATGTCACCAGTTACGACCCGTTTGAAACCGAGAACAGCCTGACCTGCACCGACCCCACCACCGCCGACGTGGACGCCAGCGCGCTGGCGCTGCAGGCCCTGTTGGCCATCCCCGCCACTCCGGCCACGGAGGCCGCCGCCGCTTCGGCGGTGGAGTTCCTTCTCGCCGCCCAGCAGCCTTCCGGCGGCTACTTGGGTTCGGGCGCGGTCAACGCCAACAGCACCGGGTTGGCCGGCCAGGCCCTACGGGCCGCCGGTGAGACGGGAGCCGCCGATCTGGCGGCGGCGTTGGTGGCGTCGTTGCAGATTGGGGAGTGCGCCGACCTCGGTGCCATTGCCTACGACGCCCTCGGTTTTTCGGCCGGGCTCGATGCCGACCGTGATCAGTGGATTCGCGCCAGTGCCCAGGGGGTCATGGGGCTCGGCCTGGCGAGCTACGGAACGATCGGATCGGTGGCTCCCGTCTCGGCAGGTCTGGAGCCGTTGGTCTGCCCGGAGGTGGTGGTTCCCGAGGTGGTTCCCGAGGTGGTTCCCGAGGTGGTTCCCGTGGAGGTACTCGCCTCTGAGGTGGGTCTGGAGAACACGCTGCCGGTGACCGGGCGGCACACGGGGAGCGAAGTGGGAGTGGCGCTGCTGCTGTTGCTGGTGGGCGCGGCGCTGTTGGGTTCCCGGCGGCGGCTAGATAGCCCGGACGGGCGCCGTTGACATGACCTTCGCCCGCCGCCTTTGTCTCTTCGTCACGGTTGTCGTCGGCGCGTCGGGGGGCTTGGGGGTGGCTAGTTCGGGTGCGATGGCGGGCGCCGCTAGTTCGGGGGCCTGTCTCGAGGCCAGCGGGATCACCGTGGTGGTGGATTTTGGTTCCGCCGGTGGCGGCGTGCACATCCGCTGCGCGGCGGCTCCGGTGCGCAGCGGATTTGAGGCACTGTCTAAGGCGGGCTTCGACATCACGAACGTGCGGAGCCAGCCGGGATTCCTCTGTCAGATCGAGGCCAAGCCGGTGAGCGAGTGTCAGGCTGTTCCCAGCGCTTCGCGTTACTGGTCCTACTGGCATGCCGAACGGGGCGCGGCATGGATCTACAGCACGTCGGGCGGGGCCCGGCGCCCCCCGGAGGGCAGCGTCGAAGGTTGGTCCTTCGGGGCCGGTGATCCGCCGGGGGTGGCCGTACCCGGCCCAGTGTCGACACCGGTCGTCGGCCCGTCGACGACCACGCCCGCCCCTCGCTCCGCCGCCTCCGTCAGCGACCCGCCCGCTTCCGTCGGCGCCGCCCCGCGCTCTGCCGCCCCGGTGCCCGCCGTGGCCACCGACGAGTTGGCGGTCCCCGCCGCGGCCGCCCCCGAATCGGCCCTGGACGCCGCCGATCTCGGCACCGATGCTCCCGCCGCTGATCCCGAGGAGCTCTCGGCGAATGGAGTGAGCGCCACCACCCCCGAGGTGGGCGCCGGTTCGCCCGTGGGGGTCATCGCCGCCGCGCTGGTGGTGGCGGGTCTGGCGGCGCTGGGCTGGCGGACGGCGCACCGACGGACTCATGGCGGGCCGGAGGAAGGATGATCCGCTCGGCTCGCTTGCCCCGGGCACTGCACCCTGGCGCGTGGTGGCTGTGGGCCCTGGGGATGGCGGCGGCGGCGAGTCGCACCACCAACCCGTTGTTGCTGTTGTTGATCGTGGCCGTGGTGTCCCAGGTGGTGGCGGCGCGTCGCACCGATGCGCCGTGGGCCCTGGGGTTCAGGACCTACCTCTACCTCGGTCTGGCCGTCATCGTGATCCGGGTGGTGTTCCGAATGCTGCTCGACGGGCAGTTCGGCGCCCACGTGCTCTTCACGCTCCCTGAGGTGCCCCTGCCCGCCGCCGCGATGGGGATTCGTTTGGGCGGACCGGTGTCGGCGGAAGGCCTTTTCGCCGCCCTGTGTGACGGCCTTCGGCTCGCCACCTTGCTGATCTGCGTGGGAGCGGCCAACGTCCTGGCCAATCCCAAACGACTGCTCAAGGCCATGCCCGATGCCTTGCACGAGATCGGTGTAGCCGTCACGGTGGCCCTCACGATGGCGCCGCAACTCATCGAGAGTGGTCAGCGGGTGCGCCGGGCTCGGCGCTTGCGCGCTGAGGAGTCGCGTCGCTTTCGCGTGTTCCGGGAGATTGCCATCCCGGTGATGACCGATGCTCTGGATCGTTCGTTGTTGCTGGCGGCGGCCATGGACTCGCGCGGGTATGGCCGGCGCGCCGACGTGCCCTTTGGCGCCCGAGTCGCCACGGGGGGGTTGTTGCTGGCTGGCCTGATGGGTATCTGCATCGGTACGTACTCGCTGCTCGATAGCAGCGCCCCGGGCTACCTGGGTGGTCCGTTGCTGGTGGCGGGCACCACGATGGGGTGGATCGGGGTGATGATGAGCGGTCGGCGCGTGCCGCGCACGCGCTACCGGCCCGATCCCTGGCGGGTGGAGGAATGGAGCGTGACGGTCGTGGGATTGACGGTGGCCGCGCTGATGGTGGTGGTGGGTTCGGTTACCCCGTCCGCCCTCCTGCCCTCGATCGACCCGCTGCAGTGGCCCACGCTGGCGGCCGGGCCCACGTTGGCGATCCTGCTGGGGGTGCTCCCGGCCTGGTTGGCCCCGCCAGTGGAGGGGCGCTCGCCCCGGCGGGTGTCATCGCCGGGCCATCGTCCGTCTGCGCTGGAGGCGGCCCGATGATCCACTTCGAGCACGTGACGATTCGGTACCCGAACGCGTCGTCGCCCACCTTGTGCGACGTGGACCTGGTGATCCCCGAGGGCGAACTCTGCGTGGTGGTCGGTCGTACGGGAATCGGAAAGTCCACGTTCCTCGGGGCCATCAACGGACTCGTTCCGCACTTCACTGGCGGCCATCTGGCTGGCCGCGTCACGGTGGCGGGTCGCGATACCCGTACCCATCCGCCGCGCGAACTCGCCGACGTGGTCGGGATGGTTGGGCAGGACCCCCTGGCGGGGTTCGTGACCGACAGTGTGGAGGAAGAACTGGCCTACGCCATGGAGCAGATCGGCCTGTCCGCATCAGTGATGCGCAAGCGGGTGGAGGAGACCCTCGATTTGCTCGGTATCGCCGAGTTGCGCCACCGCCCGCTCCGCAGTCTTTCCGGGGGCCAGCAGCAACGAGTGGCGATTGGCTCCGTGCTTACCCCCCAGCCGCGCATCCTCGTGCTTGACGAGCCAACCTCGGCGCTGGATCCAACCGCGGCGGAGGAGGTGCTGGCGGCGATCACTCGGCTCGTTCACGATCTCGGCATCACGGTGGTCATCGCCGAACACCGGCTGGAGCGGGTGGTGCAGTATGCCGATCGGGTGGTGCTGCTCGGCCCCGCTGGCTCGGTTACCTCGGGCGCTCCCGAAGCGATGCTGCGTACTTCGGAGGTGGCACCGCCACTAGTACGACTGGGGCGGCTCGCGGCGTGGGACCCATTGCCACTGTCGGTGCGCGATGCGCGTCGCCACGTCGCCACCCTGCGGGCGGATCTCTCGGGCTTTGTTCCCGAGCACCGCCTCATGCCGGCGGGGCCCGCGGTGCTCTCGGCTCGTGGGCTCACGGTGCGTTACGGAACCACGCTGGCGCTGCGGGGGGTGGACCTGGATGTTTCCCCCGGTCAGTTGGTGGCGGTCATGGGGCGCAACGGTGCCGGGAAGTCGTCGTTGCTGTGGGCCTTGCATCCGGCTGGGCCTCGCGGGGGCGGGACGGTGACCATCGATGGCGAGGATCCCGCCAGCCGTCGGGGGGCCATTGGCCTGGTGCCCCAGACCCCATCGGATCTGCTGTACCTGGCGACGGTGGCCGAGGAGTGCGAGCAGGCCGACCGCGAGGCACCGGCGGCGGCGGGTACCACGCGTGAGCTCCTCGATCGACTCGTGCCGGGGGTGGCGGCGGCGACTCATCCGCGGGACCTGTCGGAAGGGCAGCGACTGGGTCTGGTGCTGGCGGTACAACTGGTACGGGCGCCGTTGGTGGTGTTGCTCGATGAGCCCACCCGGGGCCTGGACACCGTGGCCAAAGCCCGGCTCACCTCGGTGCTGGTGGACCTGGCTCACCAAGGCCGTGCCATCGTGGTCTCCACGCACGATGTGGAGTTCGTGGCCACTACGGCCGACCGGGTGGTGGTCCTGGCCGAGGGAGAGGTAGTGGCCGATGGACCCACCGCCGAGGTGGTGGTGGCTTCCCCCGCCTTCGCCCCTCAGATCGCCAAGGTGTTGCACCCCGATCCGTGGCTTACCGTGGAGCAGGTTGAGCGGGCGTTGCTGAGCGGGGTGTCGGTATGACCCCCTGGCCCCGGGCCGACCGCTCGGTAGTGCCGATGGCCCCCCGCACGATGGTGGCGTTGGGGTTGGCATCGATCGCTGGACTGGCCATGTTCGCCTGGCCGCTCATTCTCACCCCGCCGGAAGGGTTTTCCCATACTCGCGACGCCCCGTACATCTTCGCGCTCATTCTTCCGGCCCTCGTGGGCATCGTGTTTGCGGAAATGACGAGCCGGGGGATGGATACGAAAGGGCTGGCCATGCTCGGCGTACTGGCGGCCCTCGGGGCTGCGCTACGGCCGCTCGGGGCGGGCACCGGTGGCATCGAACTCGTCTTCTTCCTGCTGGTGCTCGGAGGGCGGGTGTACGGCCCGGCCTTCGGGTTTGTGCTGGGATCTACCACGCTGTTTGCGTCGGCGTTGCTCACCGGTGGCATCGGACCGTGGCTCCCGTTCCAGATGTTGGCGGCGTCGTGGGTTGGGTTGGGGGCGGGCTGGCTACCCGCCGCTCGAGGTCGGGCCGAGATCGTTGTGTTGGCGGCGTACGCCGCCTGCTCGGCTTATCTCTATGGGTTCTTGGTGAACCTGTGGGGCTGGCCGTTTGCGCTTGGCACCGGCACCCCGCTGTCGTACGTCCCGGGGGCCGCCGTGGCGGAGAACCTGCGCCGCTTCGTGTTCTACACCCTGGCCACGAGCACCTGGGGTTGGGATACCGGTCGGGCCATCACCAACGTGGCGGCAGTGTTGTTGGTGGGCCCCGCCGTGCTGGTCACGTTGCGTCGCGCCGCCCGCCGAGCGGCCTTCGGCGCCCCGGTGGAGTTCCCGCTGTCTCCTGAGGGGGCGGCGAGGACCGCTCAGCGGTAGGGGCAGTGGCGGCAGTCGTTGGCGCAGCAGGACCCGCGACGAACGTGCTCGGCCGCGGTGATCACCACGGCGGCGGTGCGGGGGTCGAGGTAATCGGGCCGTCCGGCTTCCACGGCGGCGCGGTGGGCGGCGAGGATCTGGGCGCGTTGTGGGTAGCCGAGGGGGAGTCGGTCGGCATGAGGCTCGAAGAGACTTCGGCGAGCGGGTGTCTGCGTCACCCGACCAGGATGGCCCGCCGTATCCTTCGGGTTCATGTTCATTGTGAATCCGGCCGCGAGGAGCGACGATGGGGCGGGCCTGCGGAGTGGACGTTTGCCGATGCTGGCCGAGCACATCCTCGTACAAGAGGGTCGTGAGGTGATCTTCATTGGCACCGGGCGCTAACCGGTGGCCGCCATGATGGCGGCGAAGGACCCGATCCACACCGCCACTGCGCCTCGCTCGGCGGTGATGCATTCGCCTCCAGCCCGCGTCGCCCGGGGGCTGCGTGAGGGCGCGCGCCGAACGAGGCGCGTGCCCTCAGCTGGTCAGCGATTCCCGGTGACGTAGATGTGGCTGCCGGAACCGCTCAAGAGAGCGGATACGAGGATGCCGAGGGGAAGGGTTCCCCAGTAACCGACGGGGATAGACAAGTTCCCAAACAGCAGCATGAGCAGCCAGGTCGCCGGGAAGGTGGCTACGAGGAATACGACAATAAGTACCAGCACGGATCGAATCATGCGTTCATTTTGCCCAGCCGGCTGGAACTAAGTGGTGGATGATGCTTGTGAGGCTGGGTCGGGCGCGCCGTGAGGAACCGTCCGAGGGGCCTATCCAGGGGCGAGCCAAAGGCGCACGAGGTCGCGTAATCGGTCGATCCCGACGTTCTTGGCGGCACTCACCCACACCACATCACCTGGCTCGAGGTCGCAGCCGGCCGCCAGGGCTTTCTTGCGTTTTTCGCGCTGGGAGGCCTTCACCTTGTCGTGCTTGGTGGCGATGACCTGATGGGGGAGGCCTTCGGAGCGGAGCCAGGCCAGCATCGACTGGTCGAGTGGGGTGGGTCCGATCTCGCCGTCGACGAGCACCATCACCATCTCGAGTTCATGGCGTCCACTGAGGTAGGTCTCGATCATCGCGCCCATGGAGGCCCGCTGGACCTTCGAGACCTTGGCGTAGCCGTAGCCGGGACAGTCCACCATGGTGGTTCCATCGGTGAGCGCGAAGCAGTTGAGTAGTTGCGTGCGTCCGGGCGTCTTGGAGGTGTTGGCGAGCCCATTGCGGTGCGCCAACGCGTTGATCAGCGAGGATTTCCCCACGTTGGACCGCCCCACCACGGCCACCTCGGCGGGGCTGGGCGGAAGCGCGCCCAGCCGGTCGGCCGAGGTAACGAACTGCAGTTCCAGAGGCGAGGACACCCGTGCAGGTTGTCACGACTTCCCCTTCGGGGGCGTACCCGTTCGATCCGGGCCGGCGGTGAGGGTGGTCAGGAGTGGCGCCAGCGGTCCATTTGGCGTCGATCGCGTTTGGTGGGACGGCCGGCACCGCGCTCCCGCTCCGCCACTCGGGTGTGGTCCTGTTCGGGCTCGGGCGGGGTGTGGTCGACGTAGCAGCCCACGGCGATGCTGGCGCCCACTCGTTTTTCGATCACCTGGGTGACCTCGACCGTGCGGTGGCGCTCGTGGGCGTAGGCCTCTACCCGTGATCCAACCGCCACGGGGGTGGCCGGTTTGGCACTCTGGCCGTTCACGCTGACGTGTCCGCCTTTGCAGGCGGCGGTGGCCTCGGCGCGCGTCTTGTACAAGCGAACGGCCCACACCCACTTATCCACCCGGGTCGTGTCCATCAGGAGCCCTGTCCGATGTGGGGGCGGCCACCAGCGCGCCAGATCGGAGCGTCGCCATGCTCAGCCGGAGTGTTCATAGAGAACCCGACCGTATCGGGGTGCCACGGGCGGCGGGCTCCTTCCAGGGCGCTGATGGTCGTGGCGCGGTGGCGCGCTACCGTGCGGACATGGCTGCCAGCACCTCCACCATGCGCGCGGTGGTCAATGCCTACTGCGAGGTGTTCTCCCGGGGTGACCGAGCCGGGTACGTGGGGTTGTATGCGCCCGATGCCTGGATAGAGGATCCGGTTGGGTCTCCGCTCCACCACGGCTCCGAGGCCATCGGCATGTTCTTTGATCAATCGAGCTCGATGGCCGACTCGATCGAACTGCGCCTCACCGGCCCGGTGCGCGTGGCTGGTGGGGAGGCTGCCTTTCCTATGCAGGCTCGCCCCACCATGGGTGGGGTGACCTTCGTGGTGGACATCATCGACGTGATGACCTTCAACGACGCGGGCCTGATCACCACGATGCGGGCCTACTGGGACGCCGCCGAGATGCGTCCCGCTGACGACGAGTGAGCGCGGTTCCCTCCCGCCTCAACATCGTGACCCTCGGGGTACGCGACATGCCCCGGATGCGGGCGTTCTATGGGGGGCTGGGCTGGGTTGAGCGACCGGGTGGAAGTCACGAGTTTGCCGCCTTTGTTCTCGAGGGCATCGTGCTCGCCCTGTACGGCATCAACGATTTGGCCGGCGATGCCGCCCCGGGCGAACCACTGACGAAGCATGGTTGGGGCGGCCACGCGTTCGGGCTGACGGTGGAGCGGACGGACGAGGTGGACGAGGTGGTGGCGGCTATGTGCGCCGCCGGGGCCCGCAAAGTGGGTCAGGTGGTAGACCGCCCGTGGGGAGGCCGCTCCGGTTACGTGGCGGACCCAGAGGGCAACCGCTGGGAGATCCTCTGGGTGGATGGCGTCAACGCCACTGGCTGATCCACCTCCCTCAGGGAGTTGGTGGGGTTAGAGGGGTTGCCCGAGGAGAAACGTGGCGCTGAGGCCTTCGCCCCAGATGGCGACGTCGGGGGCGCGGGGCAGACCGAGCGATCGCAACTCGTCGGCTACCGGGCTGTCGCCTAGTTCGATGGTGACGTCGGCGGGGTCGACGAAGCCGGTGCCCATGTCCATCGAGAGGTCGGTGCCGTAGGGCACGCCGTCGAGGTAGGAGTAGCTCGTGGCCTCCACTCGTTCGGGGTCGCCGGTGGGGGCCGCTCGCGGAAGCGTAAGGGTGATCACGTGGTGGCCTGCCATGGCGAGGCGGAAGGTGGTGGTCGTGTCGGTGTAGGTGACCTCGAGGTCTTCGACGGTCTTGGGAAAGCCCATCACGCGGTTGCCGGCCTCGCAGGTGAAGGCCTGGTTCACGGGCATTCGGTAGACGAAGGACCCGATGATCTCCGGGGGAGCACCGGCGGGTCGGGCGAGGAAGCCAAGATTCAGTTCGTCGTAGTCGCCCCAGGGATTGCGGAGGTAATCCACCGCCGCCACTACGAGTTGGGCGGTCCCTGGGGCCACCTCCACCACCTCGAAGGCTTCGCCGGGTAGCAGGGC
The DNA here is from genome assembly GCA_009694375.1 of Acidimicrobiia bacterium. Classification (NCBI taxonomy): domain Bacteria; kingdom Bacillati; phylum Actinomycetota; class Acidimicrobiia; species Acidimicrobiia bacterium. Next base: position 135,199 of record SHVB01000002.1, on the reverse strand, counting down.
CGTGGCCGCAGCCGCCGGTACGGACCATAGGAGGGTGGCGGATCGCATCTCCTCCACCTCCATAGGAAAGGTGATCTCGCGTCCCTGGATCTCGCCCCAGCGGGTGGTCTTCGTCATCTGGGGGACGGTAGTCAGTTCCCGCCGGCGGCGCGGAACATCACGCTGATACGTGGCCCCGCCCGGGCCCGCTTGGGCACGCAATGCTCGTAGGTACGCTGACAGGTGCCCCCTTGGACGAGAAGATCGCCGCTGTTCATGGAGTAACTCAGCGAGGTCCCGCCGCCGTCGGGGCGCAGGAGTAACTGGCGGGTGGCGCCGAGCGAGAGGATGGCCACGGTGGTGTCGGCTCGATGGCGACCCACCCGGTCGCCGTGCCAGGCCACGGAGTCGTGGCCGTCGCGGTAGAGATTGGCCGACACCGATGGGAGGGCAACGCCGTAGTGGCGCCGCAGGGCGCTACCGATGCGGCCGAGGACGGCGGGCCGGTGGTTCCAGCGACGGGTTTCGAGCCGGGGGACACCCACTACCCGGTCGTACATCGGACGCTCGAAGGCTTTCCACGGCGCGTCGGCCAGGATCTGCGCGAAGAGCGTGTCGCTACCGGTGAGGAAGCCGGGGATGAAGTCCACCCAGGCCCCCCGATCGAGTTGTCGGCGTTCGACGCCGTGCAGGGTGGGCGAAAAGATGGCCTCGGTGTCCCCGAGGAGCGATGGTTGCCAGGTGAGGGTCCGCTCGGCAGGGATTTCTCGGCGCACGGAGGCACCCTAGTCGAACATTTGTTCGTTGGGTGGGTCGGGTGGTGGGCTCAGCGCAACCCGAGCACCCGGTCGACCCGGATCTCGATGACCACGCGGTCCAATCGATCGCCGGGCTGGCGGTACCGCTCGGCGTAACGCCGCACGCCTTCGGCCACTCGCTCCGGGTCGTCGGTGACCGTGGCGGTGCCCTCGAGGGTGAGCCAGCGTCCTCCGTCCACTTGGCTCACGGCCGCCCGGCTACCGGGGGCCGTGAGCAGGTTGCGCGCCTTGCGGGACGGGGCGAAGGTGATCACCCGGGCCAGCCCGGCGGTGGCATCCCAGGTAAAGCCCACCGCCACCACGTGCGGCGAGCCATCGGGCCGCAGGGTCGTGAGGGTGGCGAGGTGGCGCTCGGCCAGGAAGGCGAGTGCGTCCGGGGACAAGGTGGGGGGATCGGTGGGACGCATCGGAATTTTACTCACTGGAAATGGCGTCGAGGATGGCTAGGCGGGCCGCCCGACGGGCCGGGAGGATCGACGCCATCGTGCCGAGCAACGCCGACAGCACCGTGATGGCCGCCAGCGAACCCACCGGTACGGCGAACGTGGTGAGGCCCTGGCTCCCCAGGGCGGTGATGAGCGCCCAACTGAGGACGAGTCCCAGGCCCAGGCCTACGAAGGTGCCGAGTAAAGAGATCACCACGGCTTCCCACCGAATCGTGGAGCGCAACTGGCGGCGGTCCATGCCCACGGCGCGAAGCAGTCCGAGTTCGCGGGTGCGCTCGTTGATGGAAAGCGACAGGGTGTTGGCGATGCCGATGAGGGCGATGATGATCGACAGGATCAGTAGGCCGTAGATAAAGGTGACGAACGAGGTGATCTGGCTGGCGAGTGCGCCGATGTATGCATCGCGGTCGAGAACCTCGAGGGAGGGAGTGCCGGCGATGGCGGTCTCTACGTTGGCAATCACCGTGTCGATGTCGGCGTCCGGTGTGACCTTCCCGAACAACTGCACGTCAAGTAATTCGGGTGCCACCGTGGCGTAGGCGGCGCGGGTGATGGTGAAGTTCCCCAGTACCTGTGGGTCATCGCTAATCGCTTCCACCGAAACCGCGAGCGTGGCGCCGTTCGCCCCGGTGATGATGATCGGATCGCCGAGCGCCAAGCCGCGTGATTCCACCACTTTGGTGTCCACGATGATCCCGTCGTCGGTGAGTTCGGCTAGCGCCCCCTCCTCCATCTGGATATCGAGCACCTCCGACAGTTGTTGCGGGTCTACCGAGGTGACGAACTGGGTGGATTTCTCCTGACTGGGGTAGGTGACGTCGGCCCGGCCGAAGCCAAGCGGGGCCACCACCTGCACGCCGTCGACCGCTGCGGTGGTGGTGGCCACCGAGGCGGGGAATCCGGCGGGAATACCGAAGCCATTGGCAGAACTCTGCACGACAAAGTCGCCGGTGAAACCTCGCTCCACTGCTGCGGTAACCGACCGGGTGGCCGAGGTGGCGAACACGGTGATGAAGCCCACCAGGGCCACGCCGATGATCAGGGCGGATGCGGTGGCCGAGGTGCGTTTCGGGGCGCGGGCGGCGTTCTCGGTGGCCAGTCGGCCCGTGATCCCGGCCAGGCGGCCAATCGGGTACCCGATGGCCCGCACGCTCGGGGAAGCCACTAAGGGGCCCATCACGATGGCCCCGACAATGATCAGCAAGGCTCCCGCCCCCACGCGAGGCAGCGCGTCGGAGGAACCGTCGGTCCAGGCCGCCGAGAGGGCGTAGGCACCGGTCGCCAGCGTCACGAGGCCCAGTCCCTGGCGACCGCGCGACGTCCCCGAGCGGTCGATGGCTACGTCTCGTAGCGCCGCCAGGGGGGGCACGCGGGTGGCCCGAATAGCGGGCAGGAGGGCGGCTACCAGGGTGACGACGAGCCCAAGGGCGAAGGCAATCGCCACGATTTGGGGGCGCACGAGCAAGGAGGTGACGGGTAGTTCCAACCCGGCTTTATCCAACCCCCACGTGACCGCCTTGGCCAAGCCGATACCGGCGGTCAGGCCGAGGGTGGCCGCTACCAATCCGATGAGGGTGGCTTCGAGGAGCACTGAGCTCAGCACCTGAGGGCGTGAGGCGCCCACCGCGCGCAGCAGCGCCAGTTCTCTTGTTCGTTGGGCCACCAGGATCGCGAACGTGTTCGAGATCACGAAGATGCCCACCACCAGCGCGATGGCGCCAAACACCGACAGCAGAATTTTGAAGAAGGAGAAGCCGGATTGCACATTGGCGGAGAGTTGAGCGGCGGCCTGGGTGCCGGTGATGGCTTGGGCATCGGTGGGGAGTATCCGGGCGATGCGATCGGTGGTCTCTTGCTCCGAAAGTCCGTCGATGCCGCGAGCGAGTATTTGTTGGATTCGATCGCCGGTTCCCGCCAGTCGTTGGGCTTGGGTCAGCGTGAACTCGGCGGACACGGCCCCGGTAGAACTCTTGGCGGTACCGAAGGTGACGGCTCCGACGAGCGTGAAATCCTCGCTGCCGAACTGGGTCACCACGGTCACTTCGTCGCCGATCGAGAAGCCGCCGTCTTCGACGGCGGCCACGTTGAGGGCGATCTCGCCGTCAGTTTCGGGGCCGCGTCCGTCCTGCACCACGTAGGGGGTGAGTTGGCTGTCGGTTACCCAACTCTCGATGAGGGTGGGGGGACCCTGGGCGGCACCCAGCGGTTTCCCGTCGGGACCGATGACGCGGTTGGTGCTACCGAAGCCGATGGTGCTCACGAACGGCACGGCGGACGCCACGCCGTCAACGGCGGCGACTTTGTCGGTGAGGCCGGCATCGAGCAGGGTTCGCTGCTCGCCCCCGATGGGGTCGCTAAAGAGCACTTCCCCCTGGATCTGGGTGTCGACCTTGGCGTTGGACTCTGCGAAGAGGTCGTCGAAGACCCGATCGAGGGTGTCGGTGAGCACGAAGGTTCCGGTAAGGAAGGCCACGCCGAGTACCACGGCGAGAACGGTTGAAATCAGTCGCCGCTTGTGCGCCCAGAATGAGCGGAGGGTCACGCGCAGCATCAGACCTCGCCGAAGGCTTTGATCCGGTCGAGCACCCGTTCGGCGGTGGGGTCCTCCATGTCCTCGACGATGCCACCGTCGGCGAGGAACACCACTCGGGAGGCATAGGCGGCGGCGAGGGGGTCGTGGGTGACCATGACGATGGCCTGACCAAGATCGGTGACCGCCTGCTGCATGAAGGTGAGGATCTCGGCGCCAGTCTTGGAGTCGAGGTTGCCGGTGGGCTCATCGGCAAAAATGATGGAGGGCTTCGACGCCAACGCGCGGGCCACGGCCACCCGTTGCTGTTGGCCTCCAGAAAGTTCACTCGGCCGATGGTGGAGACGGTCGGTCAATCGGACGGTTTCCACCACGTGATCGATCCAGCCGGCGTCGGCTTGGCGGCCGGCGAGGTCGAGGGGGAGTGTGATGTTCTCCAACGCGTCCAGGGTGGGGATCAGGTTGAAGGACTGAAAGACGAAGCCGATTTTGTCGCGGCGGGTTTGGGTGAGGGCTTTGTCGTTGAGGGTGGTGAGGTCGGTATCGCCGATGAACACCTTCCCCGAGGTGAGGGAGTCGAGGCCGGCTACACAGTGCATCAGGGTGGACTTACCCGATCCCGAGGGGCCCATGATGGCGGTGAGGCGACCGCTCTGGAAGTTCACGGTTACGTCGTCGAGGGCCCGCACTTCCGTATCGCCGGATCCGTAGATCTTCACGGCGTGCTCCGCTCGGGCGGCGGTCATCTCCAACACGGGGGGCACAATGGTCACCGAGCCAGGGTACCGGGAGCCTGGCCAGAAGAGCGATGACATCCTGCCCGGCTAGCATCACCGGGTGATTTGTCCCTCGTGCCGAGCTGAGACGAGTGCGGGGGCGAGTTTCTGTTCGGGCTGCGGCCAAGACATGCGCCTGCGGGGAGACGAACGCCGGATCGTGACGGTGGTGTTTGCCGACCTGGTTGGTTACACGGCGCTGGCGGAGTCCATGGACCCGGAACAGGTGAAGCACCTTGTTGACCGGTGCTTCGAGCATCTCGTGGCCGACATCGAGGCCTTCGGGGGTCGAGTGGACAAGATCATCGGAGATGCGATCGTGGCGCTCTTTGGTGCGCCAGTGGCCCATGAGGATGACGCCGAGCGGGCGGTACGGGCGGCGTTGCGAATGCAACAAACGTTGGCGGTGGTGTCGAGCGAACTGGGCACGGTCATCCGTATGCGTATCGGGGTAGACAGCGGCGAGGTACTAGTGGGCGCCTTGCGGGCCGGTGGCGACTACACCGCGATGGGCGACGTGGTGAACACCGCCAGTCGCCTGCAAACGGCGGCCGCGCCCGGCGAGGTGCTGGTGGGAGCGTCCACCTTCGCCGCCACCCGACGATCGTTGCGCTACGACGCCATTGAGCCGGTTGCCCTCAAGGGCAAGGCAGGCCTGGTGCCGGCCTGGCGAGCCACCGATGCAGTGGCGCCGCCGGGCTATCGCCCGGACCGCAATCGCGCTCCTCTGGTGGGCCGCCAGGCTGAGGTGGGCTTGCTCCGGCACAGCGTCGACAACGCGGTGGGCAACGCCCGGGCATCGCTGCTGTTGGTGCTAGGCGAAGCCGGGGTGGGCAAATCGCGACTGGCGGAGGAACTCGCCGCGCTTACGCAGTCGGATCACGATGCCCTCGTACTGGAGGGGCGTTGTGTGCCCTACGGCGAGGCCAACGTGTGGTGGCCGGTCGCCGATGCCCTGCGGCGTGGCTGCGGTATCCGTGCGGCTGATTCCAGCGATACATCCATGGCCTTGGCCCGCGCCTCGGTAGTTCTTGCCCTGGGCAAGGGAACTCCGGTGGAGGACATCGAGCGAGTGCTCAACGGTTTGGCGTACCTGATGGGATACGAGTCGGAACTCCACCACATTGATGCGACGCGCGCTCGTGAACAAGCCGCTGATGCGCTGGTTAGCTACGCCAAAGGTTTCGCCGTGCAACGGCCGGTCATCCTCATGTTGTCGGACCTGCACTGGGCCGATGATCTCGTGCTCGGCTTGGTGGACACGCTGCTGGAGCGTTTGGCCAGCCATCGCTTCGTGGTATTGGCCACCGCTCGGCCGGTGGTCGAAGAGAGTTGGCAGATACCGCGCGGTCATCACAACCTCGTGGTCCTGACGCTCGACCCACTCCTCGCCGAGGCTTCGGCTCAACTACTCCGGGAGCTCGCCGGGGATGAGTTGGGTAGCGAGCTCACCGAAGCACTCCTCGCTCGCAGCGACGGTAATCCGTTCTTTCTGGAGGAGTTGGTCAGCCTCCTCGGCGATTCGGTGGCGGCTGGCGTCGATGACGCTGCACCGTTTTCTTCGGAAGGGATGGCCAACCTCCCCGACACCCTGCGCGGTCTGGTGGCGGCCCGTCTTGACGCCCTGGCTCCCGACGAACGCCGCGTCCTCGAGGACTGCGCTGTGCTTGGCCGAGGGAGTTCGGTGAGGGCCCTCACACTCCTGGCCCGAGTGCATTTGGGCATCGACGATGTGGCGCCATTGCTGGAATCTTTGCAGGCCACCCAACTCATCATCTTGAGCGAGTTCGACGACGAAGCGGTGTGGACCTTCCGCAGTGATGTGGTGCGCGAGGTGGCCTACGGCATGCTCACCAAGACCGACCGGGCCCGCACTCACAAGGGCATCGCAATGTGGATCGAGCAGAACGAGGACTCCGACAACGACTCGACGCTTACGCGCCTGGCTTACCACTACTTGCGAGCCGCGCAGCTCGCCGGTGAGCTGAGCCCCGCCGGGGGAGGCAGCTCCGAACTGCAGGAGAGGGCGCTTTCGTGGTTGGAGCAGGCGGCGGCGCGAGCTGCCGACGCCGAGATATTCGTGGTGGCGAAGCAGCTCTATTCGGAAGGAATCGAGTTGCTGGCGGGCCAACCGGGTGAGCGCCAGCGGGCCTTTCTGTGCGGGCGGGCGCGCGCCTCGGCCGCTCTGGCTGACATCGCGTCTGCTCGGGTGGATGTCGGCGCGGCGATCGCCGAGGCGCGTGCGGCGGGTTCTGGCGCCCAGGCTGATCTGGGTCTGGGCCTGCTGGTACTGGCCGAGGTGGAGCAGAGGGAAAGGAATTGGGAGATCGCGGAACCCATCCTGGCCGAGGCGGCTGAGATATTTGTGAGCCTCGGTGATCCCCGAGGCGAGGCGGAGGTCTTGCGTCTGAAAGGTTTGGCGTCCATTGGGCGACAGGATTATGAAGAAGCCACGGAGCTCCTGGAGCAAGCGCTGGCCCGTTTCGAACAACTGAACGACCGGCGTGGCGTCGCGTGGGCTCAGCAGAACCTGGGCTGGTGTGCGAACAACTCCGGACAGATGGAATGGGCGGAGGTGATGCTCCGCCGCGCCGCTTCCACCTTCCAAGAACTTGGTGATGAGGGTGGCCTGCGTTGGACCCAAGGCGTCCTGGGGCTGAACCGCCTGATGCAGGGTTATTTCGATGAGGCGGAGGCGATCTTTGAAGAACAGGTTCCGATGTATATCGGCAAGGGGGATCGCTGGGCCCTCGGCAATGTTCTGATCATGTCGGGGTCGGCGCGCCTATGGACTGGTCGCATGAATGGAGCCATCGAACGGGCGCGGGAGGCTCAGACGCTGTTCCACGACATCAGGAATCAGGAAGGGTGGTTCCAGGCCGATTGGCTGCTGGCGAGGGCCTTGTTGTTGTCGGGCCGCTGGCAGGACGGCTTCGACGTGTTGGAGGGCATCGCCGGCGATAGTCGTCTCATCCCGGCCCGGGTTGCGATGTTCGTTTATATCGGCGACGCCGAGGGTGCCCGGGCGATGTTGGGAAGCGATGTCGAGCCAGGGCTAATGGCCGGAGGCTCCTTCATTGACTCGCAGGCGTTCTATGGGGGGCTGGGCTGGGTCAGCGGCGGCGCCGTCGGCTTACTGATGCTCATGGAGGGCGATCTCACCGGTGCGTTGTCGCTGCTGACCGCCAGCGCGGGGACCGCTACTCACCGACTGCAGGGCCAGGGCGTTCTGGCGCTGGTCTGCGCCGCCGCGGGATCGCTCGACGATGCCCTCGTGGCGGCCGATTACTGCACGACAGGGGTTGGGGACACGTATATCGATCACATGCTCGCCAGCATCGCCCGGGGCATGGTGCTCACCCAACGCGCTGATCACGGGGCGGTGGCGGTGTTTGAGCAGTTAGTGGCCGCTATCGATCTGACCGAAGACAAAATACACCAGGCGGTAGCCCGCCTGGCGAGGGCGATCTCCGCGGAGGTGTTGCATCTGGCCGATGAGGCCGCGCTGGCAGAGGAAGCCTCGCAGAGCTTGGCTGTCCTCGGCTTGGGCGACACCGCCTGGCGACCCGCCTTCCGCCTCGCCGCCGGTCTCGTGCCAGTGGCGTAAGGGCGAGGTTGGGTTAGTTCGGCTGTTTCACCATGCGGAGATAGGGCTTCTTGGCGTTCCACCCGTCGGGGAAGGCCACCTTGGCGTCTTCGTCGGACATCGCGGCCGCGATGACGACGTCTTCGCCGGCCTTCCAGTCCGCTGGGGTGGCCACCTTGTGCTTAGCGGTGAGTTGGAGGGAATCGATGACCCGGAGAAGTTCGTCGAAGTTGCGACCGGTGGAGGCCGGGTAGGTGAGGGTGAGTTTCACCTTGTTGTCGGGACTGATCACGAACACTGATCGCACGGTGAGCGTGTCGTTGGCGTTCGGATGGATCATGTCGTAGAGGTTGGCGACGGTGCGATCAGGGTCGGCCAGCAGCGGAAAGTTGAGCGACGACCCGGTCACGTCGGTGATGTCCTGGCTCCAGCGGTGGTGTTCTTCCACGCCGTCTACCGAGAGACCCACCACCTTGACGTTGCGCTGGTCGAAGGCCGGCTTGAGGGCGGCTACGCGCCCGAGCTCGGTAGTGCAAACCGGGGTGAAGTCCTTCGGGTGCGAGAACAGCACCGCCCAGCTGTCGCCCTTCCACTCGTGGAAGTTGATGGTGCCTTCGGTGCTCTCAGCGCTGAAGTCGGGAGCGTCGTCTCCTAGACGGATGGCCATGGTGTCTCCTGTAGGACCGGCAAGCATTGGTGGTGAATATGACGAACCTTAGCCGCCCTTTTCTCAAAGGTGACCTTTTGGGTCAGAATTAGGTCGGGCCAGGTATACGAGTCATGTTGATGTATCTAGCAAATGCTTGCTATAGTTAGCACAGGCCCACTGGCCTCCCCCCCCACAAGGAGATTCGTCACTATGAGCACCATCCTGGACACCGTTGTCGGCTACGAGGACAAGATCATCGAGTTCGTGAAGAGCGCCAAGACTCCCGTCGTGAGCTATGTCGTCAAGGGCCTGGCCCTGGTGGAGGATCGTCTCCCGGAGGTGACCTATCCCACCGCCCTGCCCACCCCGATCGAGATCGTCGAGACCCAGGCCGCCTTCGTCAAGAAGTTCATCGACGCCAATTCCGCCATCGTGACCGGTGTGCTGGTAACCCTCGCCCCCGTGGCCGGTTACTCCGTCAAGAAGGTCGTCCGGGCGCCCCGGGCCACCAAGGCCGCCTAGGTCCCCTTCGTTTTACCCTCCGAAGTCCCCCCCGGGACATCGTGCGAATCGAGCGGCGCTTCCCCCCGGAGCGCCGCTCTTCGCGTGCTTTCCCGGCGGGGTGCGTGGGTCCTCCGGCCCGTATTACGGGACCGTCATCGTGTCGGGTTCGAGGTAGATCAGGGTGGCCTCCGGCACCGAGGCTCGGATGGAGCTTTCTATGCGATTCACGGCGATGGAGACGTCTCCTATCGTGAGGCTGTCGGTGAAGTTGATCTTGGCGCCCACCAGCACTTCCTCGGGGCCAAGGTGCTGGGTGCGCATGTGGATGAGTCGCTTGACCGCGGGATCGCCTTCGATGACAGCGCGGATGGTGTTCACCATCTTGCCGGTGGCCGCTTCGCCGATGAGGAGGCTCTTCATCTCGATGGCCAGGATGATCGCAATCGTGGTGAGCAGTAAGCCGATGGCCAGTGTGCCGTAGCCGTCGTAGATCGCGTTGCCGGTGACCATCGATGCCGTCACCGCCGTGGTGGCAATCAACAGGCCGACGACGGCCCCGAGGTCCTCGAGGAGCACGACGGGTAGCTCGGGGTTCTTCGAGTGGCGAATGAAGCTCCACCAGCTCGCCGGTCCTTTCATGCGACGCGACTCAACCAATGCGGTGCGTAGGGAGAACGCTTCGAGCACCGCCGCCGTGGTCAGGATGGCGATGGCGACCCTGGCCGAGTCGAGTTCGTGGGGGTGCTGGATCTTGGTGATGCCCTCGAAGATGGCAAAGGCCCCGCCCAGACTGAACAGCACCATGGCCACCACGAAGGCCCAGAAGTAGCGCTCCCGGCCGTACCCGAAGGGGTGGTCTTCGTCGGCGCTTCGGCGCGCTCGTTTGCCCCCGAGGAGCAGGAGACACTGGTTGCCGGAGTCCGCCACTGAGTGGACGCACTCGGCCAGCATCGATGCCGACCCGGTGATGAGGAAGCCGGCGAACTTGGCTACGGCGATCCCGGCGTTGGCCAGGAGCGCCGCCACCACCGCCTTGGTGCTGTTGCCCGGCGTTGTCATCTCGTCAGGCTAGAGGCACTGGGTGGTGATCTTTGCCAGGATCGGGCCTATGGGCTTCTTGCAACTCGCCACCGATGATCCGGATGCGCCGGCCGTCGACGACCTCACCCGCACCCGCACCCGCGGCGAACTCCTCGACCGGGCCCGCCGGATCGGCCACTGGCTGCTGGAAGAGGGTGGCCTGCCGGTGGGGGGTCATGTGGCGATGTTGTTGGGAAATCGAGTGGAGGTGATCGACCTGCTCCTGGCTGCGCAACACTCCGGTACGTGGGTGACGGCGATCAACTGGCACCTGACCGCCGCGGAGGTGGCCTATATCCTGAACGACTCTGGGTCGTTGCTGCTCGTGACCGATCCGGAGCACGAGGCGGTCGCGCGGGCGGCGGTGGCGTTGGCCTCGGGGCCGGTGGTGGTGATCGTCACCGGTGATCCGCTGGAGGCGGTAGCCGCTCACGGCAACGATGCCCCCTTCAGTCTGGACGGTCCGGGGGGTGGCACGATGCTCTACACGTCGGGCACCACCGGTCGGCCCAAAGGAGTGAAGCGCGTGCGGCCTCCATCGTTGGGCCTCGCCCTGGCCCAGGGTGAGGGGGCCGGGATGGTGCTGGGGCTCGCGGGGGCTGGCCCCCACCTGGTCACCGGGCCGCTCTATCACGCCGCCCCGCTTGGGTTCGCGGCGATCGACCTCGCCAACGGAGCCGAACTGGTGTTGATGCCGCGTTGGGATGAGACGCAGTGTCTGCGTCTCATCGAGGAACGCCAGATCCGTAACAGCCACCTCGTGCCCACCATGTGCGTGCGGCTCTTGCGCTTGCCCGATGAACAGCGGGCGGCCTTCGACTCGTCGTCTCTCGGCATGGTCCTCCACGGGGCCGCCCCGATAGCGCCGTCCACCAAGCACAAGATGATCCAGTGGTGGGGCCCGGTGCTCACTGAGTACTGGGGGAGCACCGAGGGCGGGGTGTTTACCCTGGTGGATGCGGCGGCGTGGCTCACCAAGCCGGGCACGGTGGGCCGAGCGATCCCGAGTTATGAGGTCTTCGCGGTGGATCCTCAGGGTGAGCGGCTGCCGGCGGGGGAGGTGGGCACGCTCTACTCGCACAACCTCATCACCGATGAGGTGTTTGAGTACCACCAAGCGCAGGAGAAGACCGATGCCGCCCATTTGGCCCCCGGCACTTTCACGATGGGCGACGTGGGGCATGTGGATGCCGATGGTTATGTGTTTTTGTCTGATCGAGTTGCCAACATGATCATTTCGGGCGGGGTGAACATTTATCCGGCCGAGATCGAACAGGTGCTGATCGAGCATCCGGCCGTGGCGGATGTGGCCGTGTTCGGTATCCCCGATGAGGAGTGGGGTGAGCAGGTAAAAGCAGCGGTGGAACTGCGGGCCGGATATCGCTCGTCACCGGAACTCGAGCAGGAAATCTTGTTGTTCGCCCGTCGTGAGATGGCGGGCTTCAAGGTGCCGCGGTCGGTCGATTTCGAAGATCGCCTGCCTCGTCATCCCACCGGCAAGTTGTACTCCCGGCTCCTGCGCGACAAGTACTGGCAAGGGCAGGACAAGGCCGTCTAATCCGGCGCTCAGAAGCCATGGGGCCATCACGGGTGGCCGTTGAGCCCGCCCGCTCTCGGCGGTGACCACGCCGCACCCGCAACTGGGCCCGCCGGGGGGCGGCATCGTCGTCGATCGGGGGTGGTTGCGGGCCTGTTCGGCCCCGCGCCGTCAGGGACGGGGGCCGGCGATCCAGAGGCGGGTCCGGCCGCGGGATGGAGGGCTCGATCCCGCTAGGGTTGGGGTTGTGCGACGGAAGAAGATGAGCGTGTCGGGGGTTTCGCCAACCCATCGGTCCAACGGCGGGGGGAGGGCGAGGACAATGCGTGACGATAGCGATGCCGAGGTGAGTCAGGTCGTGGCCGAGGCCGAGCGCTTGCTCGCCGGGAGTGACGTGCGAGCGGCGATCAGCGTGCTGACGGTGGCCAACCGTAAGCATCATGCCGTTGATCTCGAGCGGGCCTTGGTGCGCACCCGCTACGAAGGGTGTGCGTCGTTGCCACCGGCCGAGGCGCCGGCGGGGCGCCCGGCGGCGATTACGGCGGGGCCCGGCGGCGGGGTCTTCGAGGTGGCGGCGGCGGATCTCACCGTCGAGGCGATTCGCACGGGGTTCGCTCAGAGCGGGTGCCTGCTTGTACGCGGGCTGGTGTCGGCAGAGCGTTCGGCCCACCTAGTGGAGGGGATCGACGCCACCTATGCCGCCTACGATGCGGCGGCGGCTGGCGAAGACACCTATGACCAGCGTTGGTATTGGCCCTTTCCGATGCCCGATCTGATTTCCCCGGTCAACGCCGGAGCGGCGGTCGTGCTCGCGCCCGGTGCTCCCGTCGCCAAATCGATCCCGGTCAAGGTGCATCGTCGCTTAACCCGGGAGGGCGCGGGGATCTGGACGGTGGACTCCCCGCGTCTGCTCTTCGAACTTTTCGAGTTGGTCGACGACCTCGGGATTGGCGATTTGATCGCCGAGTTCCTGGGGGAGCGGGCCTTTCTCTCCGCCAACAAATGCAATGTGCGCCGAGTACCGGCGGAGGAGATGGCGGGGGGCTGGCATCAGGACGGGGCGTTCCTGGGCGCCGACGTTGGCGCGTTCAACGTGTGGATCGCGTTGAGTCGCTGTGGGGTGGACGCGCCCGGCCTTGATTTGTTGCCGAAGCGGTTTGATCGCCTGGTGGAGAGCGGGAGCGCCGAGGCCTTCTTCCGGTGGTCACTGTCTGATGCGGACGTGCAGGAGGCGGGGGAGGGCATGGCGCCGGTGCGGCCCGAGTTCGAGGCCGGCGACGCGTTGTTCTTCGACCACCGACTGGTGCACCGCACCGCAACCTCGCCCACCATGACCCGAGAGCGCCACGCCATTGAAGCCTGGTGGTTCTCGCCGTCGGTGTTTCCCCCCAGCCAACTACCGATCGTCTACTGATCCCCTCGGTCAGGCGCCAGTGGTGATTGCGCCCTCGGCATGATTCGACCATGCGACACACGGTTTAGGAAACGCCTTCGTTGCGGCCGCCGTTGCTCGTCGGGGTCCGCGAATGTCCGTCTGAGCACGGTGTTCGCGGGTCGATCGTCCGCCAACGCTCGCCGACTTCCGCCCCGGTTCGGCCAGCGTCGTTACCACGCTGCTCCCACGGCGACGAAGTACTCAGTCCGACCCTTCATCGGACAGATTCCACCCGTCCAGCTACCGAAGTGGCCAGCATCAGCGGACTGTCGCATGTCGTTTACGAATTGTGGAGATTCGACGACCAACCACGGCCCGGCCGGCACCAGTCCATGGAGACCGTGCTGCGAGGGCACTGTTGCGTTAGCGGATGACGGCGGTGGCCGCGAGGCTGCAGGATGCGCCGTCGCCGGTCCCCGTCTCAGGTCGTGTCGATGCCGTCGGCGTTCGTCGGGTTTCGGTTCCCGCCGGAGGTCATCGTGTTGGCGGTCCGCTGGTACCTCCGCTACGGCCTGTCCTATCGGGACGTCGAGGAGCTGCTGGCCGAACGCGGGATCGAGGTCGATCACGTCACGTTGTTTCGGTGGGTGCAGCGCTTCACGCCGCTATTGGTTGACGCGGCCCGGCCCTGCCGCCACCGTGGCGGGGGCCGGTGGTTCGTGGATGAGACCTACGTCAAGGTCGCCGGTCGGTGGCGCTACGTGTACCGGGCCGTCGACCAGCACGGCCAGATCATCGACGTCTGCGTCTCCCCCCGCCGCGACACCGCCGCCGCCACCCGCTTCTTCACCACCGCCATCACCACCCATGGCGAACCGACCGAGGTCACCACCGACCGCGCCTGGACCCTCGCCCGAGCAGTCGACGAGCTCGTCCCAGCGGCCCGCCATGACGCCACGCAGTACGCCAACAATCGGGTCGAGACAGACCACGGTCGGCTGAAGGCCCGGCTGCGACCAATGCGCGGACTCAAACGAGAACGTACCGCCCGCGTCATCATCACTGTGCACGCCCTCGTTCAGAACCTCCGACGAGGTCACTACGAGCTCGGCCTTCACGCCCGCACACCACATCTCCGGCTCGCGGCTGCGTTCGACGAACTCGCCTCGGCGATCTGACCCCGTCCCACGCCCACAACGCTCGGCGTCGCGCCCGAGGATCAATCAACGCAACAGTGCCATCTGATGACAGGTTGGGTTTGGGGTCAGGCCGCCTGAGTGGTGGGGGTGGTCATGATCGTTTCGCATTCGATGGGGGTCAACCGGCCCAGGGCGGCTTGACGTCGAGGGCGGTGGTAGGTGCGTTCGATCCAGGTCCTGGTGGGGCCCCGTTAGGCCACGGTGAAGGAGTTGACCATGCCGAGGGTGAAGTGGACGTGCTGCATCTCATTCGAGCTCATGCCGGAGCCTTCACCCATACTGGATCCGTGGTCCATGGTCCCTGATCCCATGTCGCCTTGACCCATGGTCTCGACGAGGTTGCAGAAAGCTATGTAGTCCCCGGCGGGTAGGTCGAGGGTCTTGATCTTGGTCTCGCCGGCGGCGACATCGTCGAACTCCCCAACTTTGTTGGCTGCGGGGATCTTGTCCTCGTCGATTGATCCGTCGGCCTTTTTGGGCAGTGCAGAGGTGTCAGCGGCTCGCACGATGACTAACTCGTGGGTTTCCTTGCCATTGTTGGTAACGGTGAGGGAAACCTTGCCGGATGGGATGGTCCCCGATGGCGGAACGACTGTCCACTCGTCGAGGGCAAAGGCGGTGGCCTTAGCGGTGCTGGGGGAGGAGGTGGCCGTGGGGGTGTCGCTGGCGCACGCGGCGGTGGTGACGGCGAGGGCAGCGGCGAGAGCAAAGAGTCCGAAGCAGCGCATCCCCCAGTCTACCGGGCTGGTCCCACGATGGTGAGATCGTGTCCGTGGCATCGATCCTCGTGGGGGCGCTCGTCATCAGCGGCAGCGGGGCGTGAGACTGGACGAGCCGGTTGCGATCGACACCTCGGTAGCGGCGGCGCCGGTGGTTGTCCTTGACGAGCCAGGCGATGGTGCGCTCGATCATCGGGCGGTGCTGCCGGTAGGCGGCGGCGAAGTCGTCGGTGCCAGCGAGGATCCGGGGGGGGCAAGGAGCCGGTGATGGGGGTACAACACGATCACCGGCCGGCGGCGAGGTCGATCAGGACCTCCACGGCCGTGACGGTGTTGTCTGTGAAGAGCTGGTGCGCCTCCGCAGCTCGTGCGCCAGCGACTCCACGAGGAGCGCCACAGCTGGCCCACGCTGTCGCGACCATGGGCTCAGCACGGGCCGGGCTCGAAGATGCCTCGCAGCACTGGGTTCTGATCCTCTTCGATCATGAGCCGGAGGAAGGACACGTGCCTCCCTCGTTCCCGATCGGCGAGGCTCAGGCGCGCCCCCTCCTTGACGGCATGCATAGCCCAGCAGAGGTAGAAGAGCGGGCCGACGAGGGAGGAAGGCACCCCCACATCATCGCAGTACGCATGGATCGACGACCGCAGCAGCGGGTGGAGGGCGTTGGTCTCCACAAACGGCGACGCGGCGGCCCAAACCCGATCACCCCCAGCTTGTCGACCACTGAGGACGGCATAGGAGCGGAGCAGGTAGAGCAGGTCCCAGAGCGGGGGGCTCGACGGCTCGGCGTTCTCCCAGTCGAGGAACGCAACCCCACCGTCGGCCCTGGCCATGACGTTCCACACCCCCGGGTCGCCGTGCGCGAACACCCCGGGTAGCTCCGCCGCCGCGGCAACCCGGTCCGACTGGACGCGGAGGAACTCAAGGTGCGGGCCGCTCATGCAGTAGGAGCGCTCGAGTCGGTCGACGATCTCGGTCATCGCCACCCCGGCGGTCGCTCCCGCAACGGGTTGGGCAGTCTGGACGCCGACACGGCTGAGCCAGGCCACCGCCGCTGCGATCAGGGGGCAGTGGGCGGTCGCCGACGTCTGGTCGCTCAGTGGCACGCCCTCGACCACCGACTCCCCGACCACAGCGAGCCCGCCCTCCCGGCCGGAGAAGGCCACCTTCGCCACGGTTCCCTCGCTGAGGTCCGGCCACTGGGTCAGCCGCCGGAGACCGGCGACGCCTCGCTCGAGGCGCAGCGAGGACCGCTCGCTCCTGGCCACCTTCACGATGAGCTGCGGGGCAGGGGTACCCGGTGCAAAGGCGAAGAGCAAAACCTTCTGCGCCTCGTACCCGCCCGGTACGAGGGCTGCCCATCCGTGGCTTTTCAGGTCGATGCCGGCCGCGCCAGCCATCTCGAGCACGTACCGGGGCAACGTCCCATTGACGTCGGGGCCAGACAGGACCCCGATGCGGCGGACGTGCGAGGATCGAGCGGCGACGAATGGCTCGATCCGGCCCACCCCCCGGGTGGTAGCCACGAGGGCTTGTCGAGCTCTGGCCATGCCCGGCCGGGCCGCTGCATCGCCGCGTGCCCCGGAGCCGACGTCGGGCGACCGCACGGAGGGAACGACGGCGGATCCGACGCGCGCCCGATACGCCCTCCGCCACCGGAGCAGGCTCCGGTGGTCGATGCTCGGCCGGTCGAGCCCATTGGTGCGCAGCCAGGTGCCGGGCGCAGATCCGAATCCCGCGGCCGCCGTGCGGACATCGCCGAACGCAGGAGTCAGCCAGGCCACCGAGGTCCCTCCGTGCACCGCAAGGGCGGACGCCCAGCGGCCCGCGGAGGCGTGGCCCCAGTGTTCCTCGTAGACGACGGCCCGTGGAGCGAGGGAGGCCTGCAGCGTCGAGCGGAGCGAAGTGTTCGTCCACAGCCGTCGAGCCACTCGGGTGCTGCACACCGCAACCAGATCCACCGCCGACTCCCCGTCCGAGGTGAGGTCGCCGAGCTGCGCCTCCAACCCATCCAAGTTGTCGATGATCACCAGTCGGTTCGAGATCCGCTCGAGCATCGCCTCCGCAGTCGTGGTCGGCCGGCCGACGCACACCACCGTGTGGCGGGCGAGCGATGGAAGGAGGAACACCCATCCAGCGCCGGTCGCAGGACGTTGCAGGTGCGCGCCTGCGGTCTGGTCCTCGGAGAGCGTTTGGCCGAGCATGACGGCTAGCGGTAGTGCGCTTCCGTGGCCCGGAAGGTCGCCTCGATCGGGGTGGGGTACGGGTGCTCGACGACGAAGCGCACGACACAGTCGGTCTCGCCCTCGGGGGGCGTACCGGGCGTGCCGAACGGGCGGGCAACGGCCGCCTTGGCGGCAGGTGAGGGGTCGATGAGCCGGACGGTGAGCAGCCCGTGTAGGTCGTGATCGACGACGGTCAGCGGTCTCTCCCTCGCAGTGGCCGATCCCGGCTGCGCGCCGTGCTTGACGGCGTACGATAGCTCGGTCGTCTCAGCCTGTGGGGCCATCATCCGAAGGTCCAATGGGTCCACGCCATGTCCTTGCCCTCGTCGGCGGGACCGTTGACCGGGAGATCGAGACCGTAGACGTGGTTCGCGAGGTACTTCGCCCAGTCGGTGTGGTCCCACCAACGGTCACCGAACTCGTCGGCAAGGTGCCGGTTGCACTCGATCACGCGTCGTGGGGCGGCGTCCTGCGCCTCCCCCACCGGGTAGCCCGACCGGGCGAGGAGCTGGGCCTGGACGAATATCCCCACCGTCCTCTCCCACTGGTACTGGGTGTAGCGGGCCGGCCCGGCGAAGCGTCCATCCCGGCCGATGTCGTTGAGGGTCGCGCCGTCGACGCGGTGCCCTTGCGTGGTGGACCCTGCGGGATTCACGGCCACGGCGGCATCGGGGTTGTGCGACCACGTCCGAGCATTCTCGTTGAACGTGAGCGCCGGGCCGACCCGCCGGTCCCCTGCAAACCGGCGATAGGTGTCCCACGCCTTGTCGAACTCCTCGGCGTCGCCGAGGTACGTGGCGGCCGCGACGCGGGCCGCGCCCGCCATGGCAGACCCGTTGCTTCCTGAGCCGCCATCGGGGCACTCGACCGCTCCGGTAGCCGACGCTTTCACCTCAGTAGAGAGCACGACGCCATCGACGGTCACAATCCGTTGCCGCTGCTCGCGGAGCCGCCCGTTCCCGAGCCGGTCGAAGTCGTGACGGCCGCCGCGGTGGTCGTGGCCCTGGTGGTGGTGGACTCCAATGCCTCGTCCTCACCGCCGCCCGCAACCGTCGAGACGGCCCAGGCCATGAGAAGTAGGCCCGACGGCGTCGCTCGCATGAGCGGGAATCGTAGGACAGACAACGAGGCTTTCGGCGGTTCGAGTAGCCCGCAGTAGGTCGGTGTGGTTCTGGCTCCTGCTGGGCCCTGTAGATGGCCGGTCGGTCACAGCCGATCGTCATTCGATCGTGGGGGCATCTAGTACTCGCCGAACCGGCCGAACCCTTGCTCTCCCAGGGGCTTGGCGGACGTCTGCCCTGGTAGTCGTGTTGCGCCCTTGGTTACACAGTTCTCGAATCCGGTTGTCCGGTCAGCGCTCAAGACCCTGAGTGCCAAAACTCGCCGGGCCTACTGACCAACGATGCCGCCCCCGCAATCGGTGTCGATGGCCGCGCGAGTGTTGTCGGCGAGCCACTGTTGCCCGGCTGTTGTGGGATGCACGTGATCGAATGACGAGAGCAGCGCTGGGTTGGCATCGACCGCGGCGTTCCAGTCGATGAGGTGCCTTGACGAATCCGAGGCGACAAGTGCCACCAGGTATGCGTTGATCGCCGTACCCACATTGTTGTTGGCTGGGAAACGGTAGCCGTCATAGATCGTGACGAGTTCCACGCATGGAATCGGCGCGAGCAGCGCCACCATTTCGTCGAAGTCGCCGACGCAGGGAGCGGGGTCGCTCTGGCAGTCCTCCCTGCCCATGTCGTTGGTGCCGAGATTGATCACGCTCACGTCCGGCGCCGTGGCCACCTGCAACGCGACCGTTGGCTGAACCCCAGCGATCATGGAGCCCGGGTATCCTTGGATTCGGTGATGATACGCGTCTGCGAGAGCGGCGGCGGTCCGTGGGGTCGACATGGTGGTGATCGAGTCCCCGGCGATCGTGACCCGAGGGCCTACACAACCCCGGAAGCTCGAATCACGGATGGTCACCGTGCCCGTGGTTCGCCCGAGGATCAGCCCACCTGTGGGCGCCGAGAGCGTGACCGTCAGACACTGGCCATTTTCCACGACACCATCGGGGATCGCATTGATGGAAATTGTCTTCTCGTCGGCACCGATCGCGAAGCTCAGGTTGCCCGACACGGGCCCGGTGAAGTCGGTGGTCTTCACCGCTGTGCCCGGTGTTACGACGTAGTGGACGGTCGCGGCCACGGTCGCGGGTTGTGACAGGGACACGACCAACTGTGCGGCACGGTTCGGGCCGCTGTCGCCGTCGAAGATCTCAACGTCGCCGATGCCGATAGACGGAGTCGGGCCCGCGTCATCATCGATGATCGTTCCGTAACCAATGGACTCCGCGACCGTCGCGCCCCCCGTCGGCGAACCGATCAGCACGACGAACGACTCGTTCGGTTCGACCGTGGTATCTCCGTTGATGACGATGGAGACCGTCTTCTCAACTGGCGTCAAGCCGGTGTTGATATTCGGGGTGAAGGTCAGCACGCCGGTCTTGGCGACGTAGTCCGTTCCGGCTGTCGCGAAGTCGCCCGGCGGGAAGAGATACAGGGGGTTCACCACATAAGTGACCTTCACCGTTGTCGTCGCGGGCTCCGACAACGTGATGTCGAACTTCATCGAGCGTTGCTCGCCGCCACCCTCCACGACCGACGCAGACCCAACCGAAAACTCTGGGGTACCCACCGCGCCAGCCACATGCGGGCCGAGCCCGACACCGAGCCCTCCCGCCGCAACTACGAATACTACCGCCAACGACAAACGCCTACAGCGCATCAATGTCTCCTCACTCGGGACAAGCCTGGATCATGATGAGCGCGGGCTCAACGCCTTCACATTCGTCGGATCGAGCCGCAGCCCATCCGCACCTTACACCCGCCAAGCTCCGACCGCCATCGCAGCACCGGCTCCCCAGCCTCAGGGGCCGCGCCCGAGCGCAGCTCGACCGTTTCGCGGTACCACGAACCAATCTCCCAGTACGGGAAAGACGAGAACTCAGGACACACCGACCCACCACGTCACCACGCCACCACGTCACCACGCCCGCCAATACGGGCGTAAGGGATGAGCGACGGCCTCGAGAGCAACCACCTCTTTCGGAACACCGAGACTCGGCCATATCAGATCTCCCTCACGCATGAGCATCACACCCATCCGGGACTCCTTCCCCTGGAACAACGCCCAGGATCGGGTGTCCAAGAAGACGGGTCAACTCCAGGTAGGAGCTCGTTCAGGCGCTTGATCGAAACCCGGGCGCGGGTGCGGACTGCCTCCGAGTTGATGTCGCTCACCCTGGCGTTGCGTGGGTTGCGCTTGTGTCGTTCGACCTGTACGAGGCGTACCGCCGGGGCGGCGACATCGTGCGACGTCTGCTGAATCAGTTCTTCTTTGCCAAGGTCTTGGTCGGTCAGGACAACGTCCAGGTGGAGTTCACCGAACCTGTCGGGGCCCTCTACTCCCTGGCGGCCGTTCAGTTCGCAGCCGACCCCAAACAAGAAGGAGCGCAGTACCTGCGGCACTGCGCTCCTTCGTTGTTCTCTGTAACTCGGTGGCCGAGTTCTAATGCGGCCATCCTGGCGCCCTCGGCATGATTCGAACATGCGACACACGGTTTAGGAAACCGATGCTCTATCCCCTGAGCTACGAGGGCGGGGCCGGCGCGAAACGTGGGAGACAACCTCTTCCGGGCCACGTCGGGAGCCCAGTCCGATGGTAGGCGCTGGCGATATCGGGGCTTCGATCCATCCGGATTGGCGACCGTGACCCGCTGGTCATCGGGCTGGACAAATCACACGGACTGGCTAAGTGGTGTGAGTGCGTGCGCCGTCGCTCTCTACTGGGAGCACGTCGGCTATCGAACCCGCCAGCATGTTACGACGGTGACCTACAGTCGAAGCGGGCCCTGGTGGCAAGCCATCATCCGTATCGAAACCAAAGAGATGGAGTCCAGCTACAAGGTCGGCACCTGTATCGGCTACGGGGCGTTCAGCAAGGTCTTCAACACTTGGACCATGCACGGCCAGATGGGGACGAGCCTCGTTGACGTCGGCTACTACATCAAGTACAGCTACCATATGTCACGTCGAGTCTCCCTCTATACTTTCTTGCTTTTGATGAGTGCCGAAGGGCTTCGATAGTGCGGGACCACACGCCCTATCGAACCGTGGTATTGGCGGTATCTGTGGCCGTGAGCGTTCTCTTCAACATTCTTGCTCACGACGGGTACCAGAGTGGTTTCGCGCGAGTCGTAAACATAGCGTTAGGCGCTTTTGGGTTGTATGTGATTGCCGAAACGATACGGGCTCTCCGATCTCGTCATCGAACGTAAATCAAGTCTGGCACCGCTCTTTGCACGGTCAGTTACCCACAGCCGACGCGGCTGACCGGCTCTGACCGGCTCTGACGGCTACCGCGGGTACTCAGTTGCTGGGGCTAGCGGTTGGCGATGTGCTGATTCTCACGCAAGGCGATGGCACGTATCGCAGCACACCTGGGGCTCGGCTGAACAAGATCGAGCCCCGTAGGGCAAAGGATCGAGGCAAATCCGACTGCGGGCATATCTGCCGATCACGGCAGCATCTCGGGCAGAGTGGGTGTGGGTGCCGGAAACTCGTGTCGTGGCTGGTCATGCAGCGTTTCGGTACTCGTGGATGAGCCCGTCGCAGCGGGCGGTTCGGGTGACCTGGCGGAGTTGACGGGAGGACTCGTCGTGTAGCGCTTCGTGGGCGTGGACAGCTGCCGCTTCCTCGATCCCGCCATCACTTCGGCGGAGTACGTCCTCCGGTACGGCTGAGCTGCTGGTGCGAGCGTGACTAGTTCGTCAGGCCTCGCTGCTACTTGACCCGCGGTCGGTCCTCGCATGGCGGTCCGAGCGCTGGCAGTTGGGCACGGCTTGGAGCGCCTGCATGAGGAGCGCGGCCATCGCGTCAGCGAGCCAGAGTTCGGTGTCGGCGAGGGTTTCTGCCGCCTCGTCCTCGTTCTCCTGCGCGTTCCGGCGAGCAAGGCGCAGGCGTGTCGTCTCGTCCTCGTTCCACCGGATTAGGCGAAGGATCACATCGCGGTCCGGCCCGCAGATCCTGACCACGCACTGGTCATCGAGCACCTCAGGAGCGACGGCCTGTAGGTGACGGAGCAGGGGAAGACGTTCGGGCGCTGGCTCGCTTCGTTCCTCGGGGACTGCAGGCTTCGCCTCCACCATGCACGCCTCGGTGATCTCTGGCCATGGTGGGTGTATGCCGGCAAGGCGAAGATCCAGCGCTGGATACCAGCGCTGCCCTTCAGCAAAGACATCGACCGCGACGAGCGCCTCACCCGCCTGCGGGGGATGTACCGGCTCGCATTCGGACAGCCGCGACAAGAGGAGCTCCTCGAACTGTTCGACGGCTCTAACGATTTCACCCCCCTCGACCTGCGACCCCCAGCCGCCTCATGACGGGGATCACGATCGAGACACCACCACTGCTTTTACCCAGGCGCAGCGACGAATCCTCTGGCACGCTTCGGCGACGACGGGGTGGTCGGTGTCCTATGGGGCCGACCGTCGCCGGAGGACGTGGAGTTGCACTTCGGTCTCGGGGCATGGCCGGTTCGCCTTCTTGGTCCCGGCGCGTAGGTCCTCAAGGGTGGACATGATCGAGGGGTAGTCGTGGCCTTGGCGGGCGAGCAGGCTGCCGATGACGGTCCCGGTGCGTCCGACGCCTCCCCAGCAGTGGACGTAGACCCCTCCGCGCTGCTTCTGCTCGCCGATGAGCTCGAGGATCGGGTCGTACTCGTCGTCGGTGAGGACTCCGAGGTCGGGGATCCTCACGTTGATGTGCAGGAGATCGAGTTGCCGGGCGGTCGCTGCTTCTGTGATCACGGGTGCGTACGGTTCGAGCGGGTCGTTGGGTGTGGTGAGGTCGATGAACGTGCGGATTCCCGCGTCGACCAGCAGTGGCGTGAAGCGCTGCACCCACCGGAACAGAGTCACGTGATCGACCTCGACTCCGCGCTCCGCCAGCAGCTCCTCGACGTCGCGATAGGACAGGCCGTATCGGAGGTACCAGCGCACCGCCAACAGGATGACCTCGGGCGGGAGGCGGAACCCCGCGAACGCTCATGAAGCCGACACGCACTGCGGGGAAGATCAGCGACGACCCATCACCGCAGTCTCGTCTCCACCCAACGCGAACCGCCAACGCAACAGTGTCGCCGGGGGTCTGTCCCTCGATCGTGTCGACCTGGTTGGTGTCGGTGATGGTGATCTGGCGGCAGGTGTGCCGCAGTGGGCGGTGGCGGAGCGGATGACCGACCCGTGCGCTCCTCATTGCACCTAAGCTTCGGCACGAGGCGTTCCCGCCTACTAGCCTGCGCCTCATGCGCCTCATGCGCCGCCGTCAGGACAGCGTGCGAGCGGCCGCGCCGAGGCAGTGGGAGACCGCGGCTACGAGCGTGGCCCGACTCCACCGGCGGCTCGTTGTGGCGGTCGATGCCGCCGATGAAGCGGTCCGGGATCTACGGAACGCCCGCTGCCCCTGCGATCGCCTCGACGAGGCTGCTACTGGGCTCCGCTCACAGGCGGTCTT
The DNA here is from genome assembly GCA_009694375.1 of Acidimicrobiia bacterium. Lineage (NCBI taxonomy): Bacteria > Bacillati > Actinomycetota > Acidimicrobiia > Acidimicrobiia bacterium. The sequence goes on along the minus strand of SHVB01000002.1, from coordinate 111,215 downwards.
CCTCACCGCCCACCTCGTGGTCGCCAGCCGCTTGCCCCTACGGAAGCGTCAGTGGGCTCTGCGTCCGATCCGGAACCAGGTCGACGACATCGAATGGCTGGGCGCTCGGATCGGCAGGTCCGCGATCGAAGCAAGGGGCGGCGGGACCGTCGCCGCCGGGCTGGCCGACATCACCGAGCGCCTCGCGAGCCTCGAGCACAGTCGAAGGCTCTTGGCCGGCGACTAGGGCGAGGCGCGCAAGCCGGCCGTCGCACCGTTTGCACCAGTGGGACGTTGTGGCATTTCTGCTTGAAGATCAGCCGCGGAAATGCCAAGGATCTTTGCGGCCGTGGTGAAGTCGCCATTTGGAGATTGGTCGAGTGCGTCGTGAAGCTCGTGGACAGTTATGCCCAGTTTTGCTGCTGTCTCAGTAAGGTCTGGCGCTCCACCGTTGGGTGGGCCTTGACCGTTTCCAGGACCACCGCCTTGTGCATCGGTAGTTGTTTCCAGTTCACCTTTCAGGCACGTAAGCACAGAGTTCTTCGAAGGATCGTTGGCGTGATAGTGGTAGCCGAGCCCAGGTGTTGAGTGTCCACCGCAATCGTCGAACGAAGCAATCGTGTGCTCACCAAGAATCGCGCTGACCGGTAACGCTGGCCATTCTTCGACGCCCTAGCCCAGGCGGACAGAATCCTGAGGCGGCTACTCGAATTCAGTTCCGGTGGCCCCGAGGTTTGTAGCGTTTTCGGAAACGGTCCGCTGCACAGTCTCGCTGAATCCGTCGGTTTTGTTGGCGCGAATCTCTAAGACGAGTTCGACTTCAGTTCCTAGGTGCTCGACGACGTTCTTGAATATCTCGCCAAGTTCTTTGATCCCACGAACGGTGTCGAGTTGGAACCGTGAGTAGAACCCGGTCGCACTCGAGGGTGTAACTCCGCCGCTGACATCACCGGGCTTGCCCGGTGATGTGGGCGTGCCTGCGGGAGTCTCTGGGTCATCACCACCGATCGCTCGCCGGTATGGAACGAGTTGCCCCATCGCCTGGTCGCCGCCTGTGATGGGTTGGAGGTTTCCGATGGGGTCGGGGGTTGCCGCCGACGACCCAGGTGCGGCAAATGTCACCGCCAGAAACTGGAAAATAGGTAAATTGGCCTAGACGATGCACTAATATTGCGGGATGGGAAAGGCCCTACGATGAGGGAAAAGGAGCCGACCCTCTCGTCTCGCATGCCCGATGTGCTGGACGATGCGGCATTGATCCGGGTGCTGGCTGGCCTGCCAGAGGCCATCGTGGTGATTGCCGCCAACGGCGACGTTCTGTGGGGAAATCAGGCGGCCGGGCGGATGTTCGGCCACTCGCTGGCCTCGGTCGCCGGTCTTTCAGCGTTCGACCTCTTGCACCCCGACGACCTCGATTTCGCCCTTTTGGCACTGCAGACTGTGCAGGAAAAGGAGATGGGGAGTCCGGTCGAGGTGAGGCTGCGCAATGCCAGTGGATGGTTTTTGTCAGAAATCGTCGGTTCGCCCCTCCACGGATTGGTGGAGGGCGGAGTGGTGCTGAGCATTCGCGACATCACTGAACGGCGCAAACATGAACTCGCGATTGACGACACGGCCAAGTTTCGGTCGTTGGTGCACAACGCCGCCAGTCTGATGATGCTGGTGTCACCCGATGGGTGTGTCGATGCCGTGTCGGGTGCGTTGGCGCGTTGGTTGGGCCACGATCCCGATGCTGTGATGGGTCACCCTCTTTCTGATCTTGTTGTTCCGGCCGACCATGCGGTTCTTCGCAACGCTCTGACCGAGGCCAAGGAAGGTTTGCCGGGTGCGGGATCTGCTCCTATCGCAACCCTTCGGCTCCGCAGTACGAGCACTGATGAACCCTCTCGCTTTCAACTGACGTTCGTGAACCTGCTCGAGGATCCCACCGTGGGGGCGTTCGTGGTCTCTGGTCACGATGTCTCGTCCCGCTTCGCCGCGGAGCTCGAACTCCGCAACACGCTGTCGGTGCTCAGCGCCACCTTAGACGCCACCGGCGACGGCATTTTGGTGGTGGACAAAAACGGTGCCGTGACCAATGTGAACCGCCGCTTCGCCGAAGTTTGGCACTTACCCGAGGATTACCCCATATTAGGAACCGAAACCACCGGCGCTGACTCGGCGACGGTTCAGCACTTGCTCGATCAGGTGGTGGACCCCGTCGCGTTCCTCAACACCGGCATCGAAGCCTCGGCGAAACCCGACATGCACACGGCGACCATGGTTCATTTTATTGACGGGCGAGTGTTCGACAGCTTTTCCCAGCCCCAGTTCATTGATGGCCAGATCGTAGGACGGGTGTGGTGCTTCCGTGAGGCGACTGAGCGCATCCGCCTCGAGGGGCAACTCATGCACCAGGCCCTGCATGATCCGCTCACGGGTTTAGCCAACAAGAACCTTTTTGGAGACCGGGTTGCGCACGGCCTGGAGCGCTGGGATCGATCTACGGGCAGCCTGGCCGTCCTCTTCCTCGACATTGATGATTTTAAAACGGTCAACGACAGCCTTGGACACGGGGCCGGTGATCGCCTCCTGATCGCGGTGACCGAACGCCTTGATCAGTGTGTTCGGGTCGCGGATACCGTGGCCCGGATTGGCGGCGACGAGTTTGCTGTGCTGGTGGAGAATGCCGGTGGCGAAGCCGAGGTCAAGTTGTTGGCCGATCGAATACTGGGGGCCTTCAAACGCGTCTTTACGATCAGGTCGGCCAACGATGACGGTACGGCGCAGTCGGTTTCGGCCAGCGTGAGCATCGGTGTCTCCTTCGCGACGCCGGGGATAACCGGCGATCAGATTCTGCGCAACGCCGACCTTGCCATGTACACCGCCAAGCGCAATGGCAAGGGCCGTTCTGAGATATTCGTCCCAACGATGCACGCCAGCGCGTTAAGCCGTTTGGAGAAAGATGCCGCCCTGCGTATTGCGGTTGATCAGGGGGAGTTCAGGCCGCGGTATCAACCCATCGTGGAGCTGGCCTCGGGGCGGATCGTGGCTGTCGAGGCACTGGCACGGTGGCAGCATCCCGTGCGCGGTGAGCTCCAACCGGCCGACTTCCTCGGGTTGGCGCGAGAGACGGGCCTCATCGCCGACATCAGCTACCAAATCCTGGACCAAGCGATCGCCGACCTGCGGGGTTGGCAGCAGGCCGACCTCGGAGGACCGGCCTTCGCCGTCAGCGTAAACGTATCGTCCCTGCAACTCATTGGTGATGGATTGGCGAGCCGGGTCACCGCTTCCCTGGAGGAGAATGGCGTCCATGCCGACCAGTTGATCCTCGAAATCACTGAGAGCGAGATCATGGTCGATACCGAAAGCGCCATCAAAACCCTGACCAAGTTGCACGACATCGGCGTGAGGATCGCCATCGACGACTTTGGAACCGGATATTCGTCGCTTGCGTACCTGCAGCGATTGCCGGTGGACATTCTCAAGATCGACAAGTCCTTCGTGGACGAGATCACGGCCGATGTCTCTCAGGCGGGTCTCGTTGAGGCCATCATCCGCATGGCCCAGACGTTGGGCCTGCCCACCATCGCCGAGGGCGTGGAGCACAACGAGCAGCGGCAGAGATTGGCGGAGATGGGCTGTGACCTCGCCCAGGGCTTCTACTTCGCCACTCCTGTATCGTTCGAAGCCATCTCGGCCTATCTCGGCCGGGAGATGCCCTCGCTTCCCTTGGAGGTGTAGAGAGCGAGCGGATTGGGGAGGTCATCCGACCGGGGTTTGGCTCCGTATAGGAAGACACCCCTAGTTCAAGGAGCAATACCAACATGCGAATCTCATCCGTACCCCGTGGCGTGGTAGCCCTCGGCATCGTGGCGGCTCTTGGCCTCACGGCCGCGGCATGCAGCAGCGACGACAGCAGCGAGGCAGAAAGCACCACCCCGACCACCGAAGCCCCCATGGAGGCTGGCACGATTGTGGAGGTGGCTGCCGGGACTGAGGACTTCTCTACGCTCGTCGCCGCCGTCGAGGCAGCCGGTTTGGTCGAGACGCTCAGCGGTCCCGGTCCCTTTACTGTCTTTGCGCCCACCAACGCGGCCTTCGAAGCCTTGCCTGCCGGTACCGTCGATTCCCTTCTCGAGCCGGCCAACAAGGACCAGCTCACTTCAATCCTCACCTACCACGTAGTTTCGGGCAAGGTGCTGGCCGCCGATCTCAAAGATGGCCAGAAGGTAAAGACGGTCCAGGGTGAAGAACTCACCGTGGGCGTGTCGGACAAAGGGGTCACGGTAACCGACGCTTCCGGCAAGACCTACAAGGTCTTGGTGGCCGATGTTGAAGCCAGCAACGGCGTCATTCACGGTATCGATGGTGTACTGATCCCCACCAAGTAACTCCGCCCACCCGGGCTTAGTTGCCGATAATCACTCCCCCAGTGGGGCGGCCCCAGTGGCCGTCCCACTGTCGCGCCCGACCAACCGCGTCGGTCGATGGATCGCCACGCGGAGCCGAGGCTGGGCACCCCAATGAGAGCGATCGGAGGTTCAGGTGGCACCCTGGGGCCATGACGATTGAGCGACTAGAAGTGACACGGACCATCGCCGCTCCCCCGGAGGCCATCTTTACGCTGGTGTCGGATCCTGATGGTCACGTGGCGATCGATAGCTCGGGAATGCTCCAGGGGGCCACCGGTGCTCCGGTCGCCAAGGTGGGCGACACCTTCGTGGTGCACATGGATCGTGAGGCGTTGAACGATCACCCGATGGGCAAGTACGACGTGACGGTGTCGATCACGACCTACGAGCCGAATCGCGAGATCGCTTGGACGATCCTGGGCCAACTGCGACCGCAAATCGGGCACATCTACGGCTACACGCTCTCCCCGGTGGAGAACGGCACCCTGGTCACGTCGTACTACGACTGGTCAGACATTGACGACGCCTGGCGCCAGGCCGACATTTTCCCGATCATTGCCGAATCCACCCTGCGGGCCACGCTGGGCATTCTCGACCGCACGGTCACCCGTTAGCCCAGCCCCACCGACCCGTACGTGCTGCAGAGCCCGGCGGCGTTGATGAGCGCAAAAGCGACCACGAGCAGATACACGACGCGGCGCCGACCCGGAGAATGATGGCGGCGACCTCCGGCGGAGGGTGGCATGTACCAGTCGGGGAGTGGGCCCGGCAATGGGCTGGCGGGAGCCAAGGTCCACAGGCTCACGGCATCGTCGGGCACGACAGTGTCGGGATCGGCGGCGAGGGCCTGCTGCGCGAGTTCGTGATCGGAGATGAGGCTTCGGTCCACCTGAACCAGGCTAGGACCAGTGGTGCTCTGAGGGACGCTCGCTCAGACTTGCGGGGTGGTCATAGCGACCATGTCGTCGTCGAGCCGGTCGAGGACGCGGTCGATCATCGCCTGGTGCAGTGCGAGCTTTGTGTGGCTGTACGCCCGGGCCGAGAAGGTGCCGAGCCTCCGGGCCTCGTCGATGGCCTCGCTCTCGACGTCGGCCGCTGGCACGACGCGGTCGAGATAGCCGGCCGCCACGGCACCGGCGCTGTCATACATTTCGGCTTGTACGGCGCTGCGGATCAGATGGGCGGCGGAGAGTCGCGCCTGGGCCAACTCCACGGCGTAGTGGGGGAGTCCCATGCCGATGGCCGTCTCGTTGAGCCCAAGTTTGGCGGGCCCGTCGCTGCCGATACGCGTGTCACACGCCAAGGTGAGCAGGGCACCGGCGGCGATGGCGTGGCCGGTGACACCCACCACGACAGCCTGGGGGTGTCCGTAGATGCGCATGAGGAGACGGCCCCCGGCACCCACGAGGGCCTGAGCATGGTCAACGCCGGCGGTCATCTCGACCAGATCGAATCCCGCCGACAGCTTTCCGGGGCGTCCGATGATCGCCACGGCGGTGGCTTCAGCCAGGGCTCTGTCGAGCCCGGTGTGGAGGAGTTCGATCACTCGGTGGCTCACGACGTTGACCTTGCCATCGTCGATGCGTAGGACGGCCACATCGTCGTCGATGGTGCAGGTGACAGGTTCGGTGCTGGAGGTTTCGGCCATGGGAGGGAACGGTACCTGGGGAGCGAAGCCCCGTTCATTTCCGCCGCCGACGAGGTTGGGCAGGAGGGTCTGATCTCAGGTACTTGTTGATAACGTCCATCCAGGTAATGACGGCCCCTAGTTCTCCCGCAGCTATCCAGGCCACTGGCCTCGTCCGGCGCTTCGGCGACTTCACCGCCGTGGACGGAGTGGATCTGGATGTCCAGACGGGTGAAATCTACGGGTTCCTCGGCCCCAACGGAGCCGGCAAGTCCACCGCTGTGCGCATGCTCTGCACCCTCCTCGCCCCCAACGGCGGATCGGCCACCGTGGCGGGCTTCGATGTAGAGACAGAGCCCGAGGAGGTGCGCTTCCGCATCGGGGTGGCTCTGCAGGATGCCGCCCTCGATCCCCAGCAGACGGGGATGGAACTCCTTCGCCTCCAGGGTCGGCTCTACGGGCTGAACAAGCAGGATGTGGTGGCCCGACTCGATGAACTCAGCACCCTCGTAGACATCGGCGACGCCCTCAATCGACGCATCGGCACCTATTCCGGCGGCATGAAGCGTCGGTTGGACCTGGCGGCGGCCCTCGTGCACAACCCCCAGGTTCTCTTTCTCGACGAGCCCACCACGGGCCTCGATCCGGCGAGTCGGCTGAAGGTGTGGGAGGAAGTGCGTCGGCTGAACGACAACCTGGGCATGACGATCTTTCTCACCACTCAGTACCTCGAGGAAGCCGACGAGTTGGCCGACCGGGTGGGGATCATTGCGGCCGGAAAAATCGTGGCCGAGGGAACTCCGGAGGCGTTGAAGCGTTCCATCGGTGACGACGTGATCGTGGTTCGCATCGAGGGCGATGCCACCGTCGCCAAGGCGGCGGTGGCGGTGGTAGACGGCGTGACCTCCACTGAGATACACGGCGATGAACTCACCGTTGCCGCCGTGGACGGTGCCGCCATCGTGAGCCCGGTGGCGGTGGCTCTCAGTGCCAGCGGGGTGAAGGTGAAGGAACTCACCCTGCGCACCCCCACGCTCGACGATGTGTTTCTTGAGATCACCGGTAACCGCATCGGCGTGGCCGATGCCGACAACGAGGACGAGATCCAGTGACGGTGCTCACGCCCCCTGATGCCCCGCAACAAACCCATGTCATTCGGGCGCGCAAGGCGGGCTTCGTTGCCGACACCGCCAGCGTGGCTGGTCGGGCGCTGCGCGGGATCCCGCGCGAGCCAGCCACCATCATCCCCGCGCTGTTCATCCCGTTGTTCTTCTTTATCGTGAATGTTGGGGCCCTGCAGGACTTCAGCGAGCAGGGTATTCCTGGCTTCGATTACAAGGCCTTCCAACTTCCCGTGGCGATCATCTTCGCGGTGACCGGGGTGTCGCGGGCCAGCACGCTGGTGACCGACATTCAGGGCGGCTACTTCGATCGGCTGGTCCTTACTCCGGTGCGGCGGCTGTCGCTGCTGCTGGGTTTGATGGTGTCGGACTTCGCGCTGGTGTGCGCGTTGTGTATCCCCGTACTGATTTTGGGTTCCGTGGTGGGTGTCCGCTTCGAAACCGGCTTCTTGGGAATTCTGGTGTTCATCGTGATGGCAGGCCTCTGGGGCCTCGTGTTCACCGGGTTCCCCTACGCCATCGCTCTCAAGACCGGCAACCCTCAGGCCGTGGCCTCGAGCTTCATCATCTTCTTCCCGTTTGCCTTTCTCACCACCTCGATGCTGCCGCGGGAGGCGCTGACCGGATGGCTCGACACGGTGGCGGGGTACAACCCGGTGACCTATGTGCTGGCTGGTCTGCGTTCCCTCGAGACCGAGGGATGGGTGTGGGCCACGCTTGGTCAGGCCCTCGCGGCCATCGCCATCGTGGGAGTGCTCAGCATGTCGCTGTGTTTTGCGGCGCTGCGGGGCCGCATCCGCCGGGGTTGAGTAGATCTCAGGGAACTTCGCCGCCCTCGTCGTCACTGGTCACGAAGTCGATGAGTTGCTCCACCGCGCCCACCAGCGTGGGATCAAGGTCGGCGTAGGTCTGTACCTGGCCGAGCAGATGCCGCCAGAACTCCCCGGACGATTCGGGGCGACCCAGGGCCGCCAGCACGCCGGTTTTCCAATCGGTGCCCTTGGGTACGGTGGGCCAGGCCGGGATGCCGGCAACCTCGGGCCGTATGGCGGCCCAGACGTCTACGAAGGGTGTTCCGGTAACGAGCACGTGGGGATGGCGAACCTCTGCCGCCGACCGGCTTTCTTTGGAACCGGCGACGAGGTGGTCGAGGAGCACCCCAATGCGCTGGCCGGGTCCGGGTCGATGGTGGGCGATCACGGCGGTGAGGTCGTCCATGCCGTCGAGTCGTTCAACCACGACGCCCACCTCGCGGAGGTCATCGCCCCACACTTTTTCCACCAGTTCGGCGTCGTGGATCCCTTCCACGAGGATGCGGCTCGCCCGGGCCACTCGGGCCGGGGTGCGTCCTTGGTGGATGGACCCCGACGCCGTAAGGGCCGTAGCCGGGGTGCGGGATGGAGAGGGGGCCACGAGCGTGCACGGTGCTCCGTCGATGAGGAAGCCGCCGGGCTGAGTGCGCAGCGGCCGATCCTGGCCGTGTCGATCGCGCAGGGTCACCATCTGGTCGTTGAAGGTCTGGATCGATCCCACCACACCACTGGCGCGGTGCTCCACCACTAGGCCCGGGCGTGCTTCCACGCGTCGGTAGGTGACGGCACGGTGGCGGGGTCCGTCGATGTCGATGGGGTCGGAGAGGATCCCGTCGCGTGGCACCCGAGGACCGTAGCGATTCTCGGCGGGGCGCCGGGGGATCGTGGCACGAAGGTGGTGGGCGGGGCATGGTCTGCGAGAATCAAGGGGTGATCCTCGTCGATGTAACCGGCGTGGCCGTGAGTCGTCCGGGCAAGGCGCTGTTCGACGGACTCTCCGTGACGGTGTCTTCGGGCGATCGCCTCGGCGTGGTGGGGATCAACGGGGGCGGCAAGTCCACGCTGCTCAAGGTGCTGGCCGGAACCCGGGAACCCGAAGCGGGCACGGTGCGGCGGGGCCGGGGGGCGCGTGTGTCGGTGCTCGACCAGGATGCCCCGCTTCCGCCCGGCACGGTGGGGGAGGCCGTGGGAGCGGGCTGGGAGGCCGCCTCGATTCTCGACCGTCTGGGCATGGTGGATGCGCTGGAGGTGGATGTGTCCACGCTTTCAGGGGGGCAGGTGAAGCGGGTCGCGCTGGCCCGTGCCCTGCTGGCGGTGGGCGGTCCGCGTGGGCAGGCCGACGAGGGCGACCTGCTTATCCTCGACGAGCCCACCAATCACCTCGATCTCGACGGTATCGCCTGGTTGGAGGAATGGCTGGCGCGATTCCCCGGCGGTTTATTGCTCGTCACCCACGATCGCCATGTCCTCGACCGGGTGACCACCAGCGTGCTGGAACTCGATCGCGGGAAGGCCTTCGTGCATGCTGGTGGCTATCAAGGATGGCTCGATGGGCGCGCCGAGCGGGCCTTGCAGTCTGAAGGGGCCGAGACGAAGCGGCGGAATCTGGCGCGGGCGGAACTGGCCTGGCTCCGACGGGGTGCTCCGGCCCGCACGAGTAAACCCCAGGCGCGGGTGGCCGCCGCTACGGCTTTGGTCTCGGCTCGTCCCGAAGCGGCGGCCCGCCCGGGGGATCTTCCCTTGCACTTCGACACACCGCGTCTCGGCGACCAGGTGGTTGAGCTCCATGGGGTGGGCGACGGTTACGGCGATCGTTGGCTGTTCCGAGGCCTGGATTTGGCGCTCGACCCGCGGGAACGGCTCGGCATCGTGGGTCCTAACGGGGCCGGTAAGTCCACGCTGGCGGAGGTGCTCGCCGGTCGCCGTGAGCCACGCGAGGGCCGGGTGGTGCAGGGCTCCACGGTACGTATGGCCGTCTATGACCAGACCGGCGCGTCGCTTGATCCGACCCTGCGAGTGCGCGAAGCGGTGGCCGGACCCCGCCAGCCGGACTGGAGTGATGCTCGCCTGCTGGAATCGTTCTGGTTTGAAGACGACGCCCAATGGGCGCCGATCGGGCTGCTGTCGGGCGGTGAGCGTCGCCGGGTGCAACTCCTGCTGGCGTTGGCCCAGAAACCAAATGTGCTGGTGCTCGACGAGCCCACCAACGATCTCGATCTCGACACCTTGCGGGCGCTGGAGGACTTTCTCGAGGATTGGCCCGGCGCCCTCATCGTGATCAGCCATGATCGAGCCTTTCTTGAGCGCACCGTGGCCGACGTCGTGGTGCTCGACGGCGCCGGGGGCGCCGGTCGTCGGCCCGGCGGGTACGCCGCCTGGGATGCGGAACGCCGGGCCCGGGTGGGGGGACGCATCGCCCCGTCGGTCACCGCCATGGCTTCGCCGCCGTCAGTGGGGCGGTCGCCATCGGTGCGTCCGGCCAAGGTAAAGGCGGGTCGCTCCCACGCCACCCTGCGGGCCCTGCTGCGTGACGATGAGAAGGAACTCGCTCGCTTGGACCGAGCCCGGGCCCGTCTCGAGCTCGCCGTGGGCGAGGCCGCCCACGCCCATGACCACGTGGCGCTGGCGGCCCTGGGGGCAGAGTTGGCGATCGTGCAGGAGAGCGTGGCGGCGGCCGAGCAGCGATGGCTCGAAGTGAGCGAGGAACTCGAGTCCCGGTAGTGAGAAGGCCGGGGAACGGATACGGCCGAGCCCCGCCCGCCGGGACTCGGCCGAAACCTGCTGTGGTTGCCGTTCGGCATCAAGCCGAGTGACTCCCTCCGGTATCCGTTCTCTAAGGACCACTATGACCGCTTATAGTGGTGATCTCTAGAGTCGTTTGGACCATTTATGGGCCAGAGGCACTCATAAGAAACGCTTAGCGTGTTCAAATGGGGGAGGGGGTGGTCCGGAGTGTCAGCGGTGCCGGATTGGCCAACTCCTCCTGGCGGCATCCTGGGCCTGCCCCGCCCGGTTCTTCATCGCCTCGAGAAGGTGTTGCGCCCACAGGAACTCGGTAGCCAGCAACGCCAGACCGGCCAAAATCGCCAGCAGACCAGGCCCCGGCAGGACGAGCATGATGGCGCCGCCCACCAACAGGGCCACACCGATGAGCAACAGCGCCGTGCGTTTGGCCCCGCGAATGATGAAGACGAAGACATCGCTGATTGAGTGCCTAGACGACGCCGACATGCCCTCAGGCTAGGAGTCAGTGGCCCCGAAATAGCGGCGGGCGCTGCTCCACGAAACTGGTGATGCCCTCGTGGAAGTCCTTCGTGGCGAACAGCAGCATCGTCTGAAGCAGCACGTGATGGCTGTGGCTGGCGAAGTCCTCGGTCTGGCCGTGACGGAACAAGCGCTTCATTGCCTGGATGGCCAGCGGGGCATTGGCGGCAATCTCCCCAGCCCATTCGTGGGCCAGAGGGAGCAGTTCGGCGTCGGGCACCGCCCGATTCACCAGGCCGATCCGCTCCGCCTCGGTTGCGCTGAGATCGCGCCCGAGATACGAGATCTCGGCGGCCTTGGCCCATCCGAGCAAACGGGGCAGGTACCAGGTGCCACCCGATTCGGGCACGATGCCTCGCTTGGCGAAGCCCGGCAGGAGTTTGGCGCTGTCGGCGATCAGCCGTAGGTCGGCACCGAGGGCGAGATCGAGCCCGTAGCCGGCGGCGGCACCATTGAGCGCCGCGATCACCGGGGTATCCATCTCCTGCAGGATTACCGTGGGCAGGTTGCGGGTCTGCAGCGGGCCACTGGGTCCGCCGCCCCCACCGATGCCGGTGCCGGCCATAGCGTCTTTGATGTCGAGGCCGGCGCAGAACCCTTTACCGGCACCCGTGAGGATCACCACCCGTACCTCTGGATCGGCCTCGGCGGCGCTGAAGTGTTGGCCGAGTAGATCGAGCATGCCCATGGAGATGGCGTTGCGCCGGTGGGGCCGATTGAGCGTGATGGTGGCGATCTGGTCGGCCACGTCGTAGAGCACGACGGGCCCGTGGCCCTCGTTGGGAACGGTGGCGGAGGTGGCAGATGTGTTGGTCACGACTCCATTCGTTAGCCTGACCCCATGGTCGACGCCACTCCACCCACCGATTTGGTGGTATTCACCGTTACGCCCGAGGCGGTCGAACGCATTTTGGAATTGCGAGCGGCTGAGGACGATCCGGGCGGTTTGGCGCTACGGGTAGAGATCACCGGCACCAGTGGGGTCGAATACGCGTACGACCTCACCTTCGATCCGATCGCCGACGCCGACGATGCCGACGTGCAATACCACCAGGCCGGTCTCCCAGTGATCGTGCCGGCGGGTTCGATCGAGCAACTCACCGGCGCCACCCTTGACCTCCCGGCCAATGGCGGCCCCGGGCTGGTGCTCCGGAACCCGAATCGACCCGACCCGCTCTCGGGCAAGCACCTCGAACTCACCGGTTCGATCGCCGAACAGGTGGAACAGCTCCTCCAGGAGCAGATCAATCCCTCCCTCGCCGCTCACGGCGGGTTTGCTGAACTCAAAGGCGTAGACAACACCGTCGTCTACGTCACGATGGGCGGCGGTTGCCAGGGTTGTGCGGTATCAGCGATGACCTTGCGGGATGGCATTGCCCGCTCCATCCAGGAGTCGATTCCTGAGGTCACCGAGGTCATCGACACCACCGACCACACCGCCGGCGAGAACCCCTTCTACTCGTAACCTCTACGGGCGCAGAGCGGCCACGAGGGCGCGGGCTTCGGCCTCCAGGCCGACGGCATCGAGGCCGAGGTGGGCGAGGATGTCATCGGCTTTGGCGTGCTCGATGAACTCAGTGGGGGTGCCGAGCACCCGCACGACCGGCGCTCCGCCCACGGTCTGCTGCGAGATGGCGCCAGCAATCATGGCCCCTACGCCGCCCTCGCGAATCCCGTCCTCAATGGTGATCACCACGGGGTGATCGCGGGCGCTGGCGAGCATGGCGGGGTCGAGCGGCACCACTCGCACGTCCCAGACGGTGGCGTCGATGCCATCGGCGGCGAGGGCTTCGGCGGCGGCTTCGGCGGCGGCGAGCATCTTGCCCACCGCCAGGATGCACAGATCGCGACCCTCACGCACGAGGCGGCCGGTGAGACCTGCGCCCACCTGATCGGGCGACACCGACGGGGCGGCCGTTTTGGCCCAGCGGATGGTGGCGGGGCCGGTACAAAGTTCGAGGGCATCGTGCAGCATCACCCCAACTTCCTGGTACGAGGAGGGGGCGAACAGCGTCATGCCGGGCACCTTGGTCACGAGTGCCATGTCCAAGATGCCGTGGTGGGAGGGCCCATCGTCGCCGGTGATACCGGCACGATCCAGGCAGAACACGACGGGCTGGCCATGCAGGCCCACGTCGTAGGTGACCTGATCGATGGCCCGGGTGAGGAAGGTGGCGTAGAGCGCTACCACGGGGCGCAAACCGCCCATCGCCATGCCGGCGGCCGAGGTGACGGCATGTTGTTCGGCGATCCCCACGTCGATGAGTCGCTCGGGGAACCGTTGCCCGAAGGGCAGCAGGCCAGTGGAGTCGGGCATGGCGGCGGTGATGGCAACGAGTTCGGGACGGTTCTCGGCTTCCTTGATGATCGCCTCGCTGAAGGCGGCGGTGTAACTGCCGGGCTTGAGGCCGCCGGTGTCGTGGAGGCGCTTGATCTCGTCGTTCTCGGCGGGGGCATGCCCGCGGCCCTTCTGCGTGAGGACATGGACAACGATGGGCCCGTCGTACTCGGTGGCGTTCCGCAGGGCTTTCTCCACGCCTTCGATGTCGTGCCCGTCGAAGGGGCCGGTGTAGCGCACCCCGAGGTTCTCGAAGAAGGCGGGGGGCTCGAACATCTCCCGCATGGCGGCCGCCACTCCGTCGAGGCTTTTTTCCAGTTGGTGGCCCACCACGGGCATGTCGTGCAGGAGCCGGTCGAGGCGGCCGCGGTTGCGGAGATAGGTGGGGTTGAGGCGCAATCGCGCCAGGCTGTCGCCCAACTTCGACACCGTGGGGGCATAGGAGCGGCCGTTGTCGTTGAGGACGATAATGGCCTTCTTGCCCGAGTGGCCGAGGTTGTTGAGGCCTTCGAAAGCCATCCCGCCGGTGAGCGCGCCGTCGCCGATGACCGCCACGATGCGGCGTCCCTGGCCCACCTCGTGTTCTTGCGCTACCGCGAGGCCATGGGCGTAACTGATCACGGTGGAGGCGTGGCTGTTCTCGATCCAGTCGTGCTCGGATTCGGCCCGCGATGGGTAGCCCGACAGGCCGCCAGCCTGACGAAGGGTGGCGAAATCACCGGCGCGACCGGTGAGCATTTTATGGACGTAGGCCTGGTGACCGGTGTCCCAGAGCAGGATGTCGCGGGGGGAGTCGAAGACGCGGTGCAGCGCCAGGGTGAGTTCCACGGCCCCAAGGTTGGAGCCGAGGTGGCCGTGGCCGGCTTGGGCCACCGAGTCCACGATGTGCTGGCGGATTTCTTGGGCGAGGACGACGAGTTGGGCGGGTGTGAGCCTCTGCAGGTCGCTGGGACCACTGATTGAGTCAAGGAGCATGGGCTTGTGTGGGCTCCGAGGAAGAGGGAACGGCGGCTCTGGTTGGCCACGGGCTCCCAGGCTACTCCCCAGCGGCCGCTTTGGGATCATGGCGAGCCCGAGTGAAGCTTCGGGCCAGTGCGTAGCCCACCGCCAGGCACACCAGTCCGCCCACGCCATCGATCCAGTAGTGGTTGGCGGTAAGCAGGATGCACAGCAGCGTGACGGCGGGGTAGAGGCCCACCAGGATCTTGCTGGAGCGACGTCGCATGAGCGGCACGAGGGCGAGGGCAACCCATACCGACCAGCCGATGTGCATGCTCGGCATGGCGGCGTACTGGTTGGACACCTCTTTCATGCCCTCGTTGCCAAAGGAAATCCACCCGCCGTAGAGCTCGATGGTGTCGACGTAGCCGTACTGGTCGCAGTTGGCGGCGGTCACTTCGGCGGCGTACTGCTGGCACCCTCCAAAGGCGCCGCGGTCGTCGAGTAAGCGAGGTGGCATGAGTGAGTAGGCGGCGAATCCGATGACGGCGATACAGGTGGTGAAGGCCAGGGTGTTGCGCAGCAGTCGATGGCGTAGCGGATCGTGGCGGAACACCCACACGAAGGCGATGATCGTGATCAGGAAGTGGGCCAGGCCGTAGTAGACGTTCCACAGCCGGATGAGGCCCTGGGCGGGGAGACGGAGGTACCACTGCTGCAGACTGGGTTCGAAATAGAGATGGAGCGCCTGTTCCAGCCCGATGATGTCTAGGGCGTGTTCGAAGGCCGGGCCGGGGTCACCGCTAGCGGAGCCGAACTGGTTCCGCACGACGGAGTACAAGCCGTAGACGACCCCCACCACCAGCAACTCTTTCCACCATCGCAGCCCGGCCCGCCGATCGATGGGCCCCGGATCGAGCGGGGGATCCCAAACCTCGGAGTTGCTCACGCGCCAAGAACTAGCACGGGTGGGGTTCAGGATGGGGCAACGGGTGTCGGGGTTGCTCGGTGACTGCCAGCGGCGAAGGACGGTGCCCCGAGGAAACTCACCCCGAGGCTCAGCAGGTACAGCAGTAGGCCCAGCGCGATGGCATCTTGGGTAGACACGCCCAGCGGGGTGAGGAAGAGGACGAAGGCGGCTTCTCGCACCCCGAGCCCGGAAATGCCGATGGGGAGGACCTGCGCGATGGCCACTGCCGGGAAGAACGCCAGCAGGGCTGTGAACCCGGCGGGCTGCACGCCCAGGGCCCGGGCGGCGGCGACGGCGGCGAGGACGAGGACGAGTTGATAGGCGAAGCCCACCACCAGGACATGGGCGGCCGCCCCGGGCTGATGTCGGAGACGATCGAGACCGAGGTGTAAGGCGGCTGCGAATCGCCGCCATCCTTCCCGAGCTCCGAAGCGACCGCCGATTCGATCGCTCGCCACGGCCGCTAGCACGACGGCAAGAGTGGTGAGGGTGAGAAACGACAGGGCGAGGGCAACTTGGGTGGCGCGCCCGAGGTGACGGAGGGCGGGGTTCAACAGGAATCCGGCCACGCTGATGATGGGGAGTACGAGCCAGCCGGTGAGCCGTTCGAGCACCACCGAAGCGAACGAACTGGGGGCCTCGCCGGTGTCGTTCGACAGGCGATTGACCCGCAACACATCGCCCCCGATGGTGGTGGGCAGCACGTTGGCTACAAACTGACCGGCCAGATAATGCGACACCAGGCGGCGCAGGCCCGCGCTCAGACCGAGGACATCGAGCACCCGTTGCCAGCGCAACGCCGACAGCACCAACGCCGCCAGGGTCAAGACGGCGGCGAGCAGAAGCCAGAGGCCGGAACCTATGGTGAATTCGGGGAGGACGTTGCTCCAGGTGATCTTGGGTACCCGCCAGATCAACACGGCCAGCATGGCGCCGCTGATGGAGAGACGCAGGAGCAGAGCAAGGCCATGTCTGCGGTTCATCGATCTCCTCCCCTTAGGTAGCGGCTCTCATAACGGTACGGGGCTTTCATAACATTACTGGGGTCTTCCCTCCTCGCGCTGGCCTAGTTAGGGTAGGGAGGAGACCGATTCGGCGGCGACTGTCATCCCGCCCTGCCCAACCCTGCCATTGGCTCGGGGAGATGCTCATGTCCGGTTCTGTCTTGCGGGTCCTGTCGGCCCCGCTGATATTGCTACTAGCCGCCTGCTCTCATGATGTCGACGGCCCGTCGGCGATCTCGCCCATCGCCGAGGTGCGGGCGGCTGGCGCCGCCGTGGTTGATGCGGCCACCGGGCGTTGGGAGTCGACCATCACGATCGGCGATGCCAGCGATGAGCTCATGATCCACGGCACCGGCGCCTTTGATTCCCGAACGGGCCGCACCTCCTTCTCCCTTGATTTCAGCGGCCTGGCGGCGCTGGCGGGTGGTGGTGAGGCTCGTGCCCCCGAACTCGCCGACGCCTCCTTCGAGGTGATCGTTGTCGCTGATGTCACCTATGTCCGATCGCCGTTGTTCGACGGCCTGGTCAATGCCGACGGTGGATGGTGGTCGCTTCCGTCGGCAGTTCCCGGTGGGTTCGAGAACCTCGTCGGGCTTCCGCCCGAGGGGCTCATCAACCCGCAACAGTGGCTCGACGAGCTCCAGGCGGTGGGCGAGGTAGCGGTGGCGGGTCAGGAACTCATTCGGGGGGTGCCCACCACGCAATACCGCGTCGTGGCGGCTCCCTCCCCCGAAGGGGCCCCGGATGAGGGTGCCATGGATGTCTGGATCGACGACAACGGGTTGCCGCGCCGTCTGGAGATCATTGCGGTCGAGGCGGGCGACCCGCCCTCTATGAGGATCGTGATGGAAATCTTCGATTACGGCGAACCGGTGAACATCTCGCCACCCCGACCCGAAGACGTGACACCGCTCGGTGCCGGATGGGGCCTGCCGGGCTAGCGCGCTTGTTCGAGGAAGTGGACGGTCTCAACCACCACACGGGTGACCTTGCCGGCGGCCACCAGGCCGCAGTGGTCGCTCACCGCCACCGTGAAGGTAAGACGACGGCCCTCCACGTTGGCCAGGGTGGCTTCCGCCGTGACGGAGGATCCCACGTTGATGGGCGCGAGGTGGTCGATCTGCACGCGCATGCTCACCGTGGTCTGGCCCGGTGCGAGTTGCTCGGCGAGCGACGCCACCGCGGCCTCTTCGGCTAGGGCCACCACCCGGGGGGTTCCGAGCACGTCCACGGCACCAGACTTCAGCGCGAGCGCAGTATCGGCAGCGGTCACCAGCAACGTGGCGCGGCCGTGGAGGCCGGGACTCAGGGGCACATGGTTACGATACGCCGGAACCCGACCAACCAGCCAAGAGGAGCCGTGGTGATCGATCACGACGTTATTCGCCAGACCCTGAGCACGGCGTTGCGCACGGGCGGGGATTTTGCCGAGATTTTTGTGGAGGACAAGGTCTCCTCGAATGCACTGTTCGACGACGGCAAGGTGGAGAACCTCAGTTCCGGCCGGGACCGCGGGGCGGGGATCCGGGTGATCGTGGGCGAGACCACCGGCTTCGCCCATACCGCCGATCTTTCGGTGGCCGGGTTGGCCGAAGCCGCCGGCGCGGCGGGGGCGGCGGCCCTCTCCGGTGGTGGTGGCGTGCAGGAGATCGCCTTCACCCGCCAACCAGCGCCGCGTCCCAACGAGATCGAAATCCTCCCCGAAGAGGTGGCGAAGGCCCGCAAGGTGGAGTTGCTGCGCCGGGCCAACGACGCTGCCCGAGGGGCGGGAGGCTCCATCACCCAGGTCACCGCCCGTTACGGCGACAGTCGACGACGCATCCTCGTGGCCAACAGCGATGGTCTGCTTACCGAGGACGACCAAGTGCGCACGCTGTTCACGGTGATGGCAGTGGCCTCGGGTGACACCGGGATGCAGACCGGCTATCAGTCCATGGGACGCACGATCGGCTTCGAACTGTTTGACCGCTTCGATGTTGAAGATCTGGCCCGAGAGGCCGCCGAGCGTGCCCTGCTGAAATTGGCGGCCCGGCCCGCTCCGTCGGGCACGATGCCGGTGGTCATGGGGCCCGGCGGTGGGGGAGTGCTGTTCCACGAGGCGTGTGGGCATGGCCTCGAGGCCGACCTGGTGGCCAAAGGGGCCTCGGTGTTCGCGGGACGCGTGGGCGAACGGGTGGCCGACCCACGCATCACCCTGGTGGACGACGGCACCATGGCCGAGGAATGGGGTGCGTTGGCCATCGACGACGAAGGTTCGCTGGGCTCCCGCAATGTCTTGATCGAGGACGGCATTCTCACCGACTACATGTGGGATCTGCTGCGGTCTCGTAAGGAGGGCCGTCCTCGCTCGGGCAACGGTCGCCGCCAGAGTTACAAGCATCTCCCGATGGTGCGGATGACCAATACCTATGTGCTCGCCGGGCCCGATGATCCCGCCCAGATCGTGGCCGACACCCCCTCGGGGGTGTACGTGGCGCACCTCGGCGGTGGCCAGGTGAACACGGCAACCGGCGATTTCGTCTTCGGGATGACCGAGGCGTATCTGATCGAGGACGGCAAGATCACCGAACCGATCCGTGAGGGCAATCTCATCGGCAATGGCCCCGCGGTGCTGTCGACCATCGATGCCGTGGGGCACGATTTCGCCATGGGCAGCCCCGGCATGTGCGGCAAAGACGGCCAGGGCGTGCCGGTGGGCGATGGCATCCCCACCATGCGAGTACCGGCCCTCACCATCGGCGGCACGGCCTGATGGCCCCGGAGCAACCTGACCTGCTCGCGGTAGCCGTGCGGATCGCGGAGATGGCCGGACCCGCCGAGCAGGTGGAGGCCTATGTGGCCCGCGGCACCAGCACCTCGGTGAAGGCGTACGGCGGTGAGGTGGAGAGCCTCACTCAGGCCAGTTCGGCGGGCGTGGGGGTGCGGGTCATCGTGGACCATCGCGAGGGCTTCGCCTACGCGGGCACGCTCGATGAATCGGCGGTGCTCGACGCGTTGACCGAGGCGCGCGACAACGCTCAGTTTGGCGAGCCCGACGAGTTCAACGCGCTGGCGGAGCCCGATGGCACCGCGCCGGCGAACCTCGATTTGTGGCCGGCGGGCCTCGAGCACGTTCCCACCGCCGACAAGGTGGCGATGGCGCTCGAGTTGGAGCGGGCCGCCACCAGCCGCGACGAGCGGGTGCGTTCGGTGCGGGTGGCGATGTTCGCCGATGCCCGCGGTGAAGGTGCGGTAGCCACCAGCACCGGGATTCGGGCTTGGGGCCGGGCCGGCAACTGTCATCTCGCCGTGCAGGCTCTAGCCGTACGCGACGGCGAGACGCAGATTGCCGCTGGTCTTTCGGTGGGTCGTGAGGTGGGGGATTTGTCCGTGGATGAAGCGGCCGATGACGCCATCTTGCGGGCCACTCGCCTCCTCGGCGCCACCAAGCCGGCCACCCAACGGATCACTCTGGTGCTGGAGCCGCGGATGACAGCCACCATCTTGGGGTTGGTAGGTGGGATGTTGAACGGCGGCGCGGTGCTGAAGGGCCGATCCCCCTTCGCCGGGCGGGTGGGCGAACTGATCGCCTCCCCATTGCTGACCTTTGTCGACGATCCTACCGACCCCCGTTCGCTCGGCGCCGAGATTCACGATGGTGAGGGTCTGGCCTGCCGCCGCAATGAACTGGTCGTGAACGGTGTGCTGGAGGGGTTCCTGCACAACAGTTACACCGGTCGGCGCAGCGGCACGGCCTCCACCGGTTCTGCCCAACGCGGCATCTCCTCTACCCCGGGCGTGGGGGCCGGCGCCCTGGCCGTGGCTCCGGGGGTGGGCACCCACGACGAGGTGCTGGGGGCCATCGAACACGGGTTGTTCGTCACCTCCATGGCGGGCCTTCACTCCGGGGTCAATCCGGTGTCGGGCGATTTCTCGGTGGGGGTTGAGGGGCTCATGGTGAAGGGCGGCGAGTTGGCCGAGCCCATTCGCGAGGCCACCATTGCCTCCACCCTGCAGCGTCTCTTACTCGACATCTCGGCGGTGGGGGCCGACCTCGAATGGCTGCCCGACGGCAGCGGTGGGGTCACGTTGGTGATTCCCGATATCGCCTTGTCGGGCACCTGATCTCTTGTCGATCTTTCACGCCATTGTTCTCGGGATCACCCAGGGCCTCTCGGAGTTTCTGCCGATCTCGTCCTCGGGGCACCTCCTGCTCGTGCCGTGGCTGTTCGGCTGGCAAGACTTCGCCGGTCAGCCATCGCTGGAAAAAACCTTTGACGTTGCTCTGCACCTCGGCACGTTGATCGCCGCGGTGGCCTACTTCCGGCATGATCTGCTGCGGTATCTCAAGGCGGGCCTGCGTCCCTCCCAGAAGGGCACCCAGGATTTCCGACTGGCGTGGTTCTTGCTGGCCTCGGCCATCCCGGCGGCGATTACCGGCGCCTTGTTCAGCGAGGTGATCGAGCGTCGCACCGGCTCCATCTGGCTCATTGGCACGATGCTCATCGTGTTTGGTTTGGTGCTGGGCTGGGCGGACCGCCGCCCCGGTACCCGAGCACTCGAACAGGCGACCGCTCGTGATGTGGTGATCATCGGTCTCGCCCAGGCCGTGGCATTGCAGCCCGGTGTGTCCCGCTCGGCGGTGACGATAAGCGCCGGTCGGGTGGCCGGACTGGGGCGCGATGGGGCGGCTCGGTTCGCGTTCTTGATGAGTATCCCGATCACGGTGGGAGCCTTGTTGTTCACGGCCACCGATGTGGCGCAGGGCGGTGGCATTCCCGAGGGGTTCCTGGCCCCGTTCCTCTGGGGGATGGTGGCTTCAGGCATCACGGGGTGGCTGGCGGTCTGGGGCCTGTTGCGCCTGCTCAAGACGCACTCCTTCACGCCGTTCGTGATTTACCGGGTGGTCCTCGGAGTGGCGGTGCTCGGGTTGTACGCGGTGCGGTAGCCGCGATGGTTAGGGAGCCACCAAGGCGAGGGTGACCGCTCCCTGGCCGAGGGCTACGGCTATTCGGGGGGCGAGGGCGGTGGCCACCGCCACGGTGATGGCCGTGTCGCTCACGCCGACGACCATCGCCGCGGGGGCTACCGCAAAGCCGGGCGGTCCGGTGCCGGCGGCCTCGGGGGCAAGCGCCACCAGCACATCGACGCGGTCGCCAATGTGGAGCGCAGGGGTGGTGGCGGGTTCGGCGGGGATGGCTACCGCCCGTGTCCCGGGCAACAAGCGGGCGCTCAAGGCGGTGGCCGCGGCCGGGGCAAGATGAGCGGCGAGCAGCACCTCGCCGCGGTAGACCCTCGCCCGCACGCGAGCGTCGGAGGGCAACGCGCTGGGTGCCCCGGGGGGGATGAGGGCGCGGGGGGTTTGGACCACGTCGGTGTTGGAGAGGTCGAGCCGGTCGCCGGGGGCGAGGTCGCGGGTGACGATCACGGCGGGGCGACCCGGGCCCCACGCTTCCTGGGCCCGTTCGGCACGCTCCACCACGCTGGCCACCGCGGTGGTGGTGACTAGCGCGGCCACCGCCGCCAGCGCCCAGCGCAGTCGGGGCTGCCGACGCAGCAGTAGACCGGGTCGTACCCGACGGCGGGACAATGGCTTGGGGCGCATGGAGGCGCGTCTCCTCAACGGGAGAGGGACCGGGCGGGGGAAGCCTCCGCGAGGCTAGTGGCGCGGCGGGGCGAGGGGAAGGTGTGCGCTCAGGTGGGCTTGGAGCCGGACTTGCTGGGCTTGGAGCCGGAGTCGCTGGGCTTGGAGCCGGAGTCGCTGGGCTTGGAGCCGGAGTCGCTGGGCTTGGAGCCGGAGTCGCTGGGCTTGGAGCCGGAGTCGCTGGGCTGGCTGGTGCTCGGCTCGGTCTTCTTGGTGGAGTCGGAACTACTCGATCCGCCCGAGGTGTCGCCGTTGGAGGCCGGGGTGGGGGTTTTGGCCTTGCCGCGACTGTCGTTTTTGTAAAAGCCGCTGCCCTTGAAGGAGATGCCGACATTGCCGAACAACTTGCGAAGGGTGCCCCCGCACTGGGCACAGGTAGTGAGCGCGTCGTCGCTGAAGGACTGAACGACGTCGAGTTGGTTCCCGCAGTCCTTACACAGGTATTCGTAGGTGGGCACGACGTCCTCTGCACCGTTGGCACTCAAACCATGAGAGTGCCAGCGTAGCGGTCGGCTGTCCCGGGCCGCACCTCCGCGCCCATCTACGGTCTTGGTGTGGACCTTGGGTGGGTGGCGGTCGTGCCGGCGTACCTGCTGGGCACGTTGCCCACCGCGTTGGTGGTGGGTCGGGGCTACGGCCGAGACCTCACGACGGAGGGGTCGGGTAACCCGGGCGCCTCCAACGCCTGGCGCACCTTGGGGCGACGGGCGGCGGCAG
Source organism: Acidimicrobiia bacterium (assembly GCA_009694375.1). Classification (NCBI taxonomy): domain Bacteria; kingdom Bacillati; phylum Actinomycetota; class Acidimicrobiia; species Acidimicrobiia bacterium. The sequence goes on along the minus strand of SHVB01000002.1, from coordinate 88,424 downwards.
TGGTGCTGTTGGGGGATGTGGGCAAAGGGGCGCTGGCGGCGGGGATGGGTTGGGCCATCGGTGGGCGGGCGCTGGGGGTGGGGTGCGCCCTAGCGGCGGTGGTAGGCCACGTAGCACCAGTCAGGCGCGGGTTTCGAGGGGGCAAGGGGGTGGCCACCATGGTGGGGGCGGCCCTCGTGCTGCTGCCGGTGGTGATGGTGGTGCTGGGGTTGGCGTGGGCGTTGATCGTGCGAATCAGCGGGGTGGCCGCCGCAGGATCATTGGTGGTGGCGGCCGGATTGCCCGTGGGCGCAGCCCTCATCGGGCAGTCGCCGGCGGAGGTGGCGATGTGGGCGGCGGCCGGGGTGGTGGTGGTCACACGTCACCGCGACAACATCGGGCGGCTGCGTCGGGGTGAGGAACCGTCGCTGAGCGACTAGAACTTGGCTCCATGACCTCTGTGCGCAAGGCCGTCATCCCCGCGGCCGGGCTCGGCACGCGCTTCCTGCCCGCCACCAAGGCGGTGCCCAAGGAGATGTTGCCCGTCGTCGACAAGCCAGCCATCCAGTACGTGGTGGAAGAGGCCGCCCGTTCGGGGATCGAAGACATTCTGATCATCACCGGGCGCAGCAAGAAGGCCATCGAAGATCACTTCGACCGCAACGTGGAACTCGAAGCCGAACTCCATGCCAAGGGTCAGGATTCGCGGCTCGCGGAGGTGCTCGCCCTCGCCAACCTGGCCGAAATCCATTACGTCCGCCAAGGCGAGACGCGTGGCCTGGGCCACGCGGTGGGCCTGGCTCGCCGGCATGTGGGCAACGATTCCTTCGCGGTGATGTTGGGCGACGACATCATGGACGAGCACTCCACCGTGCTGGCGGAGATGATCGCCCACCACGAAGCGCGACAGTCGGCGATCATCGCCTGCAAGGAGTTTCCACCGGAGGAAATCAGCGCCTACGGCAGCATCGCCTACGACCAGGTGGAGGAGCGCCTCCTCCAGGTGCGCAGCATCGTGGAGAAGCCAGCGCCGCAAGAGGCTCCCTCCACCTGGGGTGTGATGGGGCGATACGTGTTCTCACCGTCGATCTTTGCGGCCATTGATCGCACCCCGCCGGGGGCGGGGGGAGAGGTGCAGTTGACCGATGCCATCGGCCAGCTCCTCGATGACGGGGACGTGTACGGCTACACCTTCAGCGAGGGTCGCTACGACATCGGCGACAAACTCGATTACCTGCGCGCCACGGTGGAGTTGGCCTTGGCCCATCCTGATGTCGGCGCCGATTTCCGTGCCTGGCTGAGCCGGTACGTACGCGAACAGGGCATCGTCTGATCTCCCTCGCCGACGCCCAGGCCCATGTTCTGGAACGCGTCGTTCCCCTCGCCCCCGCTCGCCTGTGGACCATGGCGGCGGTGGGTTGTGTCTTGGCCGAAGCGGTCATCTCGCCGGAGGCGGTGCCGGCTTTCGCCAACTCGGCGATGGATGGCTATGCGCTGCGGGCGGCGGATACTGCGGGCGCGCCGGTGGAGTTGCCGGTGGTGGGTGAGGTGGCGGCCGGCCATCCCGCCCTGGTGGCCCTCGGCCCCGGGGAAGCCATGCGGATCTTCACGGGGGCGCCGATCCCCGAGGGGGCAGACTCCATCGTGCTGGTGGAACAAACCCAACGGCGGGCCGACGGGGCCCGGGTGCTGATCGAGGTAGTGGTACCACCGGGGCGGCATGTGCGGCCGGCGGGCGATGACCTGCAGGTGGGTGATTCAGTGTTTGGCCCCGCTGAGGTGATCACCGCCGCCCACCTCGGGGTGCTGGCGAGTATCGGCGTAGGGGAGGTGCTCGTGCACCCCCGCCCGCGCGTGGGGGTGCTCTCGACCGGCGACGAACTAGTGGGGGGCGGGGGGGCGCTCGGGCCCGGCCAGATACGCGACTCGAACCGGGTAATGCTGCTGGCACTGGTGGCCCAGACCGGTTGCATGGCGGTGGACCTGGGCCTCATCCCCGACGACGAAGCCGCCATCACCGCGGCGATTCTCTCGGGGGCGGCCACCTGCGATGCGGTGATCACCACCGGCGGGGTGTCCATGGGCGACATCGATTTGGTGAAGGTGGTACTCGAGCGCATCGGCGACATGCAGTGGATGCAGATCGCCATCCGACCGGCCAAGCCCTTTGCCTTCGGACAGGTGGGGGATCGTTTCACGCCGGTGCTGGGGTTGCCGGGCAACCCGGTGTCGTCGCTGGTGAGTTTCGAGTTGCTGGCCCGCCCGGCGTTGCGGCGGCTGGCGGGGCGAGGGGATCTACACCGTCCCCGGGTGACCGCCACCGCCGGCGAAACCTTTACGCGCACGCCCGATGGCAAGACTCATTTTGTTCGCGTGGTCGCCACCCGCGACGAGCACGGGGCGCTGCAGGTCGTTTCGGCCGGTGGCCAAGGTAGCCACCACCTCACCGCGATGGCCCGCGCTCAGGGCTTGGCGGTGATCCCCGACGGCGAGGGAATTCCCGCTGGGGGCGAGGTGCGGGTGCTGCTGCTGGTGGAGGTCTGATCCCCGGGTGGGCCTGGCGCCGGGGTGGGTCGCCGAAACGACGTAACCTGCGGGGGTGACTACCGCCGACGCGTCCACCGAGGTACCTCGGCCACTGGTCGATTCGTACGGGCGGGTGCATCGAGACCTCCGTATCTCCGTCACTGATCGGTGCAATTTCCGCTGTACGTACTGCATGCCGGAGGAAGGCATGACGTGGCTGGCGCGTGAGGACGTCCTTACCTTCGAGGAGTTGGAACGGGTGGCCCGGTTGCTGGTGGAGCGCCACGGCATCACCTCCATTCGCCTCACCGGGGGCGAACCCACTGTCCGGGCCCATCTGCCGGTGTTGGTGAGCAAACTGGCCCAGCTACGGGTAGACCTCGCCCTCACCACTAACGGCGCCACCTTGCGCACGATGGCGACGGAACTGGTGGGCGCCGGGCTGCGCCGGGTGAACGTGTCGCTGGATTCGCTGCGGCCGGAGCGTTTTCACGAGATGACCCGCCGGGACGAACTGACCAACGTGCTCAACGGAATCGAGGCGGCCGTTCAAGCCGGTCTGGCGCCGGTGAAGGTAAACGTGGTGGTGGTGCGCGGCACCAACGATGACGAGATCGAAGACCTCGCTCGCTTCGGGCGAGAGCGAGGGGTGATCGTGCGCTTCATCGAGTTCATGCCCCTCGATGGCGGTGAGGCTTGGCAGAACGATCAGGTGGTGCCGCAGGCAGAGATTCTCGAACGCATCCACCGGGTGTTTCCACTCGCTGCGGTGGCGCGTGGCAGCGAGCCCGCCGAGCGGTTCCGCTACCTCGACGGGCGGGGCGAAGTGGGGATCATCCCCAGCGTCACGCGGCCATTCTGCGACCAGTGTGATCGCATCCGTCTCACCGCTGACGGCCAACTGCGCAGTTGCCTCTTTTCCATCCAGGACCATGACCTACGCGGTTTGCTGCGCTCGGGAGCCTCCGACGATGTCCTCTCGAGAGCCATCGAGGAGTGTGTGGGGACCAAATGGGCTGGGCATGCCATCAACCAGGTGCACTTCGTTCGGCCGCGTCGGTCTATGAGCCAGATCGGTGGGTAAGTAGGCTGAGGACATGTCTGATCACGGCCTCACACACCTCGATCCGCTGGGCCGGGCCCGCATGGTCGATGTCACCCCGAAAGACGCCACCCATCGTCGGGCGGTAGCCCGAGCCCGGGTGCACATGCACGCCGACACCACCGCGTTGGTGGCTCGCGGCGCGGTGAGCAAGGGTGATGTGCTCTCGGTGGCCCGCGTGGCGGGCATCCAGGCCGCCAAGCGCACCTCGGATCTGATCCCGTTGTGCCATCCGTTGCTGGTGGGTGCCGTGTTGGTGAACTTCCGCATCGAAGACACCTGGATCGAGGTGGAGGCCGCCGTGGACACGGTGGACCGCACCGGCGTGGAGATGGAAGCCCTCACTGCCTGCACGGTGGCGGCGCTCACCATCTACGACATGTGCAAGTCCGCCGATCGGTCCATGGTGATTGGTGATGTGGCGCTGTGGGAGAAAACCGGGGGTCGCTCCGGGGCCTATCGGCGGGCTCCTCGGGACGACGACGGTGGTTCCGACACGTAGAGCAGGGCTCTAGCGGCGGTGGACAGGCGGAACGGAGAGCGTTTGCGGCCCGGCCGTTGTCGTCGTAGATTCGTAGTCCAACCGCAATGTTCGGGCCTCAGTTTTCAGGGGTGCCCGCCGAATGTTGCAAAACCGCCGGATCGTGGCGGGTCGGTCAGCATCCACCAACGGAGCGCGGCGGACCACTACGTTCCCTGATACACGAAGGACGGCCCCGGAGCGTGACCACAGTGCTGGTACTCGTTATCCTTGCCCTTGTTTGGGCTGCAGTATTGGTACCCCCTTTTCTTCAAGGACGTCGGGAACATCGCCCTAGCGAGTCCATCGCGTCGTTCCGCCAGCAACTGCATGTGCTGGAGCGCACCACCCCCGGTGCCGCTCGCACGAGCCCCGCCCGGTTGGATGTCGGCCACTACGACAACCAGAGTTACGACCGGCGTTCCAACGTCAGCCAACTCGCCCACCGCTCGTCCGGGTCGCCGTCGGGCCAACGCCGCCGCAGCGACGCTCGCCGCCACCGCCGTGATGTGTTCGTCTACCTTCTCGCCGCGGTGGGGGTTACCTTCCTGCTCGCCTTGGTCGTGGGCGGGCTGGCGTGGACCCTCAATTTCGTGGTCGCCGGGCTGTTCCTGGCCTACGTGGGATTGCTCGTGAGCCTTCAGCAGCAGAGCATGGAGCGTGATGAAAAGGTGCGCTACATCGCCCCGCCCACGCCCCGCGTGGAGGAGCCCGCCGACCTTCGTCGTTACGGCAACTGACCCGGGTTCTAACCGCTAGGGCGAGCGCGCTAGCCTGAGGGTCCCTGCGGGGGTGTAGCTCAGTTGGCTAGAGCGCTTCGGTCGCATCGAAGAGGCCGTGGGTTCGAGTCCCATCACCTCCACCATTGTCTTGTTGGCGTAAACTTGCGCGGTGGTCGTGCTCGGGGGGCTGGCCGTTATGACGGTGATGGCGATGCTGGCCTGGCGGGCCGACAACCGTGGTCGGACCCTGCTGTTCGTTCGGTTTGCCGCCCCGTTTTGGTTCCTCAGTTCCATAACGGCCGGGGTGTTCGCAGCGATGCTCACGGAGATATGCACTACGAACAATCGTTGTACCCTTCCGGCTTGCCCGGCCGCATGTGACCGGCCCGAGAACGTCCTGATCATCGGGTTTCTCGCGATGACGGGAGCCTTCGTCGCAGCGCCCCTGCTCGCCCGTAGGTTCTCCCGGGCCAGCGCCTTGGCCCCAGGCGTCCTCGCCTGGTTAGCGACGATTGCGGCTCTGGTTTCCAGCCCTGGGTGAGGCTCCTACGAGGGGCTCAAGCGCTCGTCAGCGGTTGGGCGGGCGACCTCGAGTTGCAGGTCAACGGTCACGCCTACCCATGAGTCCATCCGTTGCAAGCAGGAGGCAACCCAGTCGTCGAGGCGGGGTGACGCCGGGGCATGGGGTGCTGGGCGGCCCTCGCCGACTATCGACGGTCATCCCTGCTGGCGCCGCTCTGCAACGCCGCTGCCTCGCCCGCGACAAGCGCGAGGCGGTTCGCATTGTGTGAGGTTATCTCCACCAGAATTCTCTTGGTGGCACCCGGTGCGATGGACGCGCCGGGTCGGGGTGGCCCTGGCGATCAGGCTGGGGGTGGGCGGTGACCGGGTTGGTGGGCGGGGACCTTTCCGCTGGTGAACAGGGCGACGACGGCGATGAGCAACAGCACTCCCAACGCGCTCTGGAGGGCCCGCACCCGGGCGGCGGTGTTCACGGCGGCGATGGATGCGGCGGCGTCGGGCGGCACCCCGGCCTCATCCAGGGCGGCGGTGAGGTCCTGGTCGGAGAGGAAGGGAATCCCCGCCCCCAGTTCCACCTCGGCGCTGGCCAAGGAGGCCTCGGAAATGTCGGGGTTCTCTTGGATACCGGTAAGGAACGAGGTGGTGAGGGCGCTGATGAGCACAGCACCGGTGAGGGCAATGGCGATCGATGAGCCGAGGTTGGTGGCCGTGTTCTGCAACCCACCCACCTCGCCGGCGCGGTCGTCGGGCATCGACGAGACGGTGACGCTTCCGAGTTGCGAGGCCAGCATCCCCGCCCCCAGGCCAGCAATCAGCAACGGCCAGGTCACGACCTCGGGCCCCGAGCCCACGTTGAGCGCCATGATGAGCGTGGCAAGGCCCACGACGAACGCCGCAAACCCCAGGCGCACCACGCGGCGCGGCGAGACATCGGGGAAGCGCTTCGGCACCCCCAACGCGGCTGCCAGCAAGGTGATGGAAAAGGCCATGAGTTGCAAGCCGGCAGCGATGGGCGAGAGGCCCAGAGCCACCAGGAGGAACAGGGAGATCAAATAGAAGAGGCCGAACTGCAGGAGAAACTGGAAGAAGAACGCCAGCATGCCTGCCCGCAGCGCGAGGTTTTCGAGCAGCACCGGGTCGAGCAGGGGTTCCTTGCCCCGCTCGATAACCCGATCTTCCCAGATGAAGAAGAGCCGGGCCACGATTCCGCCGGCCACCATGAGCCAGAACGACGGGGACAGCCCAAACCATTCGGGGGCCCCTGGCTTGGGTTCGATGAACCCCCAGGCGCTGGAGCGCAGGAGCCCGAAGACGAAGAGCCCCAAAGCCACCGCCGACGCCAGGGTGCCTCCGAGGTCGAGCCGCGTCCCTGGCGTCGGCGGTGTATCGCTGAGGCGTCGAGCGACGACCAGGACGCCCAGCAGGGCGATCACCTCACCAAGGAATACCCAACGCCACGAGAGGTAGGTGGTGAAGAGACCGCCGATGAGGGGCCCAGCCGTTACCGCCACGGCGGCTGCCGCCGCCAGTATCCCGTAGGCCCGGGGGCGCTCGTCCTGGGTGAAGTTGGAGGCCACCAGGGCCACGATGGCGGGCAGGATCAGGGCCGCTCCGAGACCCTCGAGCAGCGACCATCCGACCAGCAGCATGACGAGGTTTTGGGATAGCGCGGTGGTGAGCGACCCGGCCCCGTAGACCACGCAGCCAATGATGAAGGCCCGTTTGCGGCCGAGGAGCTGCCCCAACTTGCCGCCGGTGAGCATGAACGACGCCATGACGAGGGTGTACATGGTGATGGCGGTTTGGATGCCGGTGATGTCGGTCCCGAGGTCCTTGGCCACCTCCACCATCGACACGTTCATAACCGAGGTATCGAGCACCATCACGAACTGGCAGGCCACCAACGCCGAGAGCACCATCCCGGCGGTTCCCGTTCGCGTGGGGTTGGCCGCCTTCGTCCCGGTAGGAGAAGTCACGAGATGGGTCCGGCCGTCATCCTGGCGAGCGAGGCTTCCCGGCAGCTGCCTAGAACGTGCCTGCTCATGGCCGTGGAGGCTATCCGAACGGGTCCGCTCTTGGGAGGTTTGGTCCGGATGAAAACGGTTCGGCTGAACCAGAAATGCCACACTTCCCCCATGAGCGAACCCCGCCCCGAGTTTCAAGGAGTGATCGGCCGCACCTACGAGGATTCAGAGGCCTGGTGGCCGCCGGTGAAAACGGCCCCAGTGGGCGCACCGAACATTGTGGTGGTACTCCTCGACGACGTGGGCTACGCCCAGTTCGGCTGCTACGGATCCGACATCGCCACGCCCTGCTTCGATGGGCTCGCCCAATCCGGGCATCAGTTCTCGAACTATCACACGACGGCTTTGTGCTCACCCACGCGAGCGTGTCTCCTGACCGGACGGAACCATCATTCCAACGGCATGGCCCGGGTGGTGGAGTTGGCGGCGGGGTTCCCGGGCTACAACGCCACCATCCCGAAGGAGAACGGCTTTCTCTCCGAGATTTTGCTGGGCGAGGGCTACGCCACCTTTGCGGTGGGCAAGTGGCATCTCACGCCAGCCACGGAGATGACCATGGGCAGCCCGCGCGACAAGTGGCCTCTGGGTCGCGGGTTCGAACGCTTCTACGGGTTCTTGGGCGGCGAAACCGACCAGTACCACCCTGAACTGGTGTACGACAACCATCCCGTGGAGCCTTCCAAGACCCCCGAGGAGGGCTACCACCTCACCGAAGACCTAGTGGACAAGACCCGGCTGTTTTTGCACGACCTGCGAGCCACGTCACCCGACAAACCGTTCTTCCTGTGGTTCACCCCCGGGGCCTGCCACGCACCGCATCAGGCACCGGCGGCCTACATCGAGGCCTACCGCGGGCAGTTCGATCAGGGCTGGGATGCGTGGCGCGAGGAGGTCTTCGCCCGCCAGATCGACTCGGGTCTCCTGCCTCCCAACACCGTTCTGTCGCCGCGCCCATCGTGGGTGCCCCCCTGGGACTCTTTGGATGCCAATGAGCGCCACCTCTACGCCCGAATGATGGAGGTTTACGCCGGCTTCCTTACCCACACCGATGCCCAGGTGCGCCGGGTGCTCGACGCGATCGATGAACTTGGTGAACTCGACGACACCATCGTGGTGGTGATGAGCGACAACGGTGCCAGCGCCGAAGGCGGCGCCCAGGGCTCCTTCAACGAGGCCTATTTCTTCAACTTCGTGCCGGAAAGTCTTGAGGAGAACCTCGACCGCATCGACGAACTCGGCGGCCCTAGCTCCAGCAACCACTACCCGTGGGGCTGGGCCTGGGCGGGCAACACGCCACTCCAGCGCTTCAAGCGCGACACCCATGAGGGTGGGGTAGCGGACCCGATGCTCGTGCACTGGCCGAAGCGCTTCGGGCCGGGCGGGATTCGCCATCAATACGTGCACGCCATTGATCTGATGCCTACCCTCCTGGAGCTCGTGGGGATCGAGTCACCCGCCATGATCAACGGCATTGAGCAGTTGCCCATCGAAGGGGTGAGTTTTGCCCCGGCGCTGCTGAACGACGACAGCGGCCCATCGGCCCATATCACGCAGTACTACGAGATGTTCGGCTCGCGGGCGCTCTATCACGACGGCTGGAAGGCGGTGGTGTTCCATCCGACGCCGTTCATCGTGTACGACGGCACCGATGTGAACCATCCCTTCGACGAGGATGTGTGGGAGCTCTACCACGTGGCGGAAGACTTCTCCGAGATGGTGGATCTCGCCGAGGCAGAGCCCGAACAGTTGGCCAAGATGAAGGCGCGGTGGTGGGAAGAAGCGGAGAAATATCAGGTCCTCCCGCTCAACAATGAACCTACGAAACACACCGACTCGCGATTCCGTCGGCTCCGATACGAGTTCGGTCCGGTCATCGGTCCGCTCTCCGAGGTGATGGCCCCCAACCTGAAGCGGCGCGACTTCGTGATCGCCGCGGCCCTCACCGTGCCCGAAGCCGGGCCGGTGGAGGGCGTGATAGCGGCCCACGGAAGCCAAGCCGGTGGGTACGCGCTCTACCTCCAGAATCGCCGACTGCATTACGGGTATAACTTCCTCGGGACCACCATCACCACGGTCTCCGCCGAGGTAGATCTGCCGGCGGGCGTGGTTGAGGTGCGGGCCGTCGCCACGGGCGGCGAATCCGGTCGCCTCACCATCGCCCTGTGGTACGGCGACATTCCGGTAGGCGAGGGGGTGGTGCCGCGGCGCACTCCCTTGACCTACGGCGCCACCACCTTCGCGGTGGGCTACCAGCCCACCGGGCCGATCAGCCCGGCGCTCCACGGTCGGGCTGAGGTCACCGCCGGGGTGCTTCAGCGGGTCGTGATTGAGGTGGCGGGTCGGACCAAGCGCACCGAGGACACCGACCGCGTGGACCTCGCCACCCAATAGCGGGCGGGAGCGGGCTAGATCTCGATGGCGCCGAGCGTGAAGCGGGGCAAGAGGAGGTCGGCCACGCGCTGGGCTTCGTCGTCGAGGGGGTAGCCGGAGAGGATGAACGATTCGATGCCGAGGTCGGCGTAGGCCCGAATCTTGGCTTCGACCTGATCGGCGCTGCCGGTGATGGCGGCGCCCACGCCGCTACGGGCCACGCCAATCCCGGTCCACAGCGCCTCTTCCACGAAGCCGTCCTCGCCAGCGGAACCCCGCAAGCTGTCCTGGCGACGCACGCCGTCGGAGGCGTGGTCGTGGGACGATTCCTTGAGCCTCCGGCCCACCTCAGGGTCGAGTTCGCTGATCACGGCGGCGGCGGCGGCGCGCGCGTCGGCCTCGGTGGGGCGCACGATCACGTGGGTGCGGAGGCCAAAGCGCAGTGTGCGGCCGTGCCGGGCCGCGCGCGCCTGCATGTCGGCGACCAGGGCGGCCGATGACGCCACCGTCTCGATCCACATGAGGTACACGTCGGCGTGCTCGGCGGCGGTTTCGCGAGCGGGCTCGGAGGTGCCCCCGAAGTAGAGCGGCGGGGGGGTGGCGGTATGGGTGGCGGTGGTGGGCAGGTCGTAGTTCCACCACTGGCCTTGGTGGTGCACATGATCGTCGGACCAGAACGCTTTGAGCAGGGCCATCGCTTCGGCCGTGCGCTGGTAGCGCTCGGTGCTCCCAAGGGTCTCGCCGGCCAACTCGCTGGAGATGATGTTCACGGTGAGCCGCCCGCCCAGGATCTGCTGGAGTGCCGTGGCCGCCCGGGCAAACATGGGGGGGTCGAACTCCCCCACTCGCACCGCCGGCAGCAACCGGGTATGAGTGGTGGAGGGCGCCAGAGCGCTGGCGAGGGTCCAGGGGTCCATGCCGGGCACGAAGGAACTAGGGATGAGCACGTTGAGGAAGCCGAGGCGGTCTACCAACTCCACCACCCGACGGTTGTAAGCGAAGGTGGCGGCGCGCGTGGGGTCTGCCACCCCCACCCGAGCGGTATCACCCCAGCACGAAGGGGCAAACCAGGAGATCTCTAAGGGGGCGTCGCCCACAACGTTGTCCTTTGGGCGGGGTCCGAAGTCCCAGCGTAGCCGCCGGCGCGGCGCGGGAGCCCGAGACGGCGTCGTAATGAGGGGCGGTAGCCGCTACGTTCAACTGGTGGATAAGCCCCCCGGTGACCCGGCTGCCCCGCCCGCCGCCACCGACCGGAGCATCTCTTTTGATCTCGTGTTCAACGTGCGTGATCTCGGCGGACTGCCCACCGAGTCGGGGGGCTTCACCCGGCGGGGCGTTCTCTATCGCGCCGATGGGGTGCAGCGGTTAGCGGGAGCGGATCTCGACCGGGCGCGGGCGCTGCGGTTGGAGACCGTGATCGATCTGCGAACTCTCGGTGAGATCGAGCGCAGCGGGCGTTTCCCCATCGAGGACTATCCGCTGCGGTGGCACTCGCTGCCGATCCTGAAACGCATGTGGTCCGATGACGACCTCACGCCCACCCACGGGGCGGCGGAGTTCCTATGCAACCGTTACCTCGCCATGCTCGAGGAAGGGGCCGGGTCACTTGCTCGCATCGTGGAGATCGTGGCTGAGGGCTCCACCGTGCTCTTCCACTGCGCGGCGGGGAAGGACCGCACCGGGGTGACCGCCGCAGTGCTGCTCGGGCTCCTCGGGGTGCCCGCCGCAGAGATCATCGACGATTACCACGCCACCGCCGGAGCCATGGCGGCCTTCGTCAACTGGCTCAATGTCACCTACCCCGAGGCCATCGACGCGATGAGGAGCGAGCCGCCGGAGTATCTCGAAGCCCCACCGGGGGCGATGGAGGGGTTTCTGGAGGCGGTAGATGAGCGCTTTGGTTCCATGGTGGGCTATGTGACCGGAATCGGGGTGTCCGCCGCCACCATCGAGCAACTACGGGCGGCCCTAGTGGTCTGAGGGTGTCCACGATCCCACCACGGCCCCGGGGGGTGATTGCGAGAGATCGGGAACAGCATCGGTGCCGGGACCGGTGGGTACGGCAATCAGCCCGTCCACCGGCGTCCGCCGATCGGCCAGATCCGGATCGAACCGGCCCCGGGGGTCGAGGTCGGCGGGGAAGGCCATCCCCGCCAGGGCAGCCACCGCCAGGTTGGCCGCTCGACCAATGCCGGTTTCGAGCATCCCGCCCACCCACACCGGCACGCCGAGTTCGACACAGCGATCGTGCACGGCCCGGGCATTGATCCACCCACCCACCCGAGCGGGCTTGAGGCACACGACTTCACAGGCCCCGAGGGCCACGGCGGCTTCGACAGCGCCGAGCGAGGTCAACGGTTCATCGAGGCAGATCGGGGTGACGAGTCGTCGGGCGAGGGCGGCATGCCCCAGCAGATCGTTGGGGTCGAGTGGTTGCTCGAGGCACACGAGGCCCACCTCGTCGATCTCGTCCAGTTCGGGATCGTTCAGGGCGAACGAACCGTTGGCATCGGCCTGCAACAACCACTGCGGGCCCCCATGGGCTCGCAAGGCACGTAGTGGTTCAGCCGCCGATCCCGGGGCGATCTTCACCCGGAGTCGGCTGGCCCCGAGTGCCACGGCGGCGTCGGCTTCGGCCAGTAGATCCTCAACTCGCTCGTGCAACCCGAGGGCCGCCCCGGCGGGAACGTGGGTAGCGGTGGCGCCCAGCCAGTTACTCAGCGAACGATCGGCCTGGCGCAGTTGCGCATCCAGGATCGCCAGTTCGAGGGCGGCCCTGGCCATCGGGTGGCCTCGTACGGCATCGAGATGGGGACCAAGGGCGAGGGCATCACCCATCGGTCCCGCCGCGGCTCGGGGCAGGAGATGGTTGAGCAACACGGTGATGGCGCTGTCGGTGAACTCGGGGGAGTAGGTGGGTTCCGCTTCGGCCACCAGTTCGGCCCACCCCTCTGCCTCCCGGGCCAGCACGTGGATCAGCACCACATCTCGTTCGCTCACCGTCCCGGCGGCGGTGCGCAGCGGGGTGGTGAGCCGCATCGGGATCCGCAGGATTTCGACGGCTTCCACTCGTACGGTGGGCAGCGGATCAAGAGAAGGCACCTACCCATGGTGGCACCGATAGCCTCAGGAACCGTGACCGACCCTTCCCCCCGGGCCCATAGAAGCCTCAAGGCCAACGACCCCTGCTGGTGTGGGAGTGGCAAGAAGTTCAAGCGGTGTCACAAGGTCAGCAGCACCAACATCGCGCCCGGCCACCAGAGCCCCATGCGTAGCGTGCCCCCCGAAATCGGCCGACCGCCCTACGCCGAGTCCGGCCAGCCCGTGCGCCGCCCCGAGAATCCCGTACAAAGCGACGAGGTGATCAAGCGGATGCGCGTGGCGGGCCGGGCGGCGGCGGAGGTGTTGGCCGAGACGGGAGCCGCGGTTGCCCCGGGCATCACCACCGACGCCCTCGACGCGTACTGCCACCAGGCCTGCATCGACCGCGGTGGCTACCCCAGCCCGCTCAACTACAACGGCTTCCCCAAGTCGCTGTGCACCTCGGTGAACGAGGTCATCTGTCACGGCATCCCCGACGACCGGGCGCTGCTCGACGGCGACATCGTGAACCTCGACGTCACCATTTTTCTCAACGGCGTGCACGGCGACACCAACGCCACGTTCCTCGTGGGTGAGGTGGATGCACCGAGTCGCCGCCTGGTGGAGGTAACCCGTGAGTGTCTCGACCGCGCCATCGCCCAGGTGCGGCCCGGGCGCCCCTTCAACGTGATCGGGGCCGCCATCCAGGAACACGCCGAGGCCCATGGGTTCGGCGTGGTGCGCAGTTTCGTGGGACACGGGATCGGTGAGCAGTTCCACACGGATCTGCACGTTCCGCACTATTACGATCCGCGCCTCACCCGGCTGATCGAAGAGGGCATGACCTTCACGATCGAACCGATGATCACCATCGGGGCGTGGGATCACGACCTGTGGGACGACGGCTGGACGGCGGTGACCGTCGACCGGCAGCGCACGGCCCAGTTCGAGCACACGCTGGTGGTCACCGCCGACGGTTGCGACGTGCTCACCCGGATCTAGACGACGGCCGCCAGCGCCGCCGCCAGATCGCCGCGCCGTTCCACCCGCACCTCGCTCAGTCCAAGGAAGCCCGCCAGTTCCCGGAGCCGTTCGGCCAGGGCCGGCAGGTCGGCTTCCGGATCGAAGGGGGGCTCGGCATGACTGCCTCTCACGAGCAGTGTCCCCGTCGCTCGGTCGGCCTTGAGGTCCACCCGCGCCACCAGCGCGCTGTCGCGAAGAAACGGCAGTACGTAATAGCCGTGCACCCGTTGGGCGGCGGGCACATAGATCTCGATGCGATAGCGAACATCGAAGAGGTCCTGTGTGCGTTGACGATCCCAGATGAGGGAGTCGAACGGGGACAGCAGCGCCGAGGTGGGCACCGCCCGGGGCATGTGGGCATCGGGGTGCAGGAAGGCCTCCTGGCGCCATCCCTGCACCGCTACTGGTCGCAGGGCCCCCTCGGCGGCGAGTTCGGCCACGAGGCGGCGGGCGGGCACGATGGCTAGACGGTGGTAGTCGGCGAGGCTGCGGGCGGTAGCCACCCCGAGACTGCGGGCGGCCCGCAGGAGCAGGTGCTTCATGGCGGTCTCGGCGGAGGGCGTGGGCTGGGCCAAGATGGCGGCGGGGATCACCCGGGCAGGAGCGGCGTAGAGCCGCTCGAAGGTCTGGGGGTTACGAAGGGCCGCCACCTCCCCGTTCCAGAACAACCCTTCCACGGCTTTCTTGGCCGGCGTCCAGTTCCACATCGCCCCGGGTTTCGGCGGCGGACGTTTGATGGCATCGCCAAGCTGATGGAGGTCCCCCAGGGCGATGGGCCCGTGTTCGAGCACAGCCTCCAGCACCGCGTCACCGAGGCCTGGATGGGATGTCTGGAATGAGCGCACTCCACCCCAGGGGTGCTGCTCGCTCATCCGCCACCGCAGCCAGGGATGAAGGGCTACCGGCAGTAGCGAGGCCTCGTGACCCCAGTACTCAAAGACCTCACCGCTGCCCCACAGCCACTCCGCCAAGGCCGGTCGGTCATAGGGCCCCAGGCGGGCCAGAAACGGCAGTTCGTGCGACCGGGTGAGCACGTTCACGGAGTCGATCTGCACCACACCCACCCGATCAAGCACCCGTCGAAAGAGGCGACGGTCGATACGGCCTCGTGGGGCGGGATCGTTGAACCCCTGCGCATGCAGGGCGATCCGGCGGGCTTCAGCGAGCCGGAGGCAGTCGGAAGATAGCGGCATGGCTCCGGCAGACTAGGTTCCGCGTACGCCATCCGCATCCGTTGTCGCCCGAGGAGAAGAACCCATGCGCATCGTTGTTGACTATGACCTTTGTGAGAGTAATGCCCTCTGTATGACCGCCGCCCCCGAGGTCTTCGAGGTGCGCGACGACGACTTCCTCTACGTGCTGCAGGACGAGCCAGCGGAGGAACTGCGGGCCAAGGTGGAAGAAGCGGCGAGGCGCTGCCCGAAGCAGGCCATCGTCATTGAGGGCTAGCCGCGATCGGCGATGAGTCTTGATCGAATTGTGATCGTGGGGGCCTCCCTGGCCGGACTGCGGGCCGCGGAGGAGTTACGGGCACGCGGGCACGAAGGGGACATCACCGTGGTCGGTGACGAGCCTCACCGTCCCTACGACCGCCCGCCGTTGTCCAAGCAGGTGCTCACCGGCGCTATGGATCCTGAGGCCACCGCGTTGGCGGTCGCCTCAGGATCCATCGACGACCTCGGCCTGGAGTGGCGCCTGGGGGAAAGCGCCACCGGCCTCGAACTCGAGGAGCGTTCGGTGCTCCTGGGCGGCGGGGAACGGCTGGGCTTCGACGGCCTGGTGATCGCCACCGGTGCCACCCCCCGGCGACTCCCGGGCACCGATCATCTCGAAGGGGTCTACACATTGCGCAGCCTCGACGACAGCATCGCCATTCGCGCCGCGTTGGAGGCCGGACCTCGTCGAGTGGTGGTGGTGGGGGCCGGGTTCATCGGGGCGGAGGTGGCCGCGAGCACCCGCAGCCTGGGCATTGAAGTGAGCCTCATCGAGGCGTTAACGGTTCCGCTCGAACGCAGCCTCGGACCCGAGATGGGCGCAGTGGTGGCCGACCTCCATCGCGATCATGGCGTCGACGTGCACCTTGGGGTGGGGGTGGTGCTGATCGAGGGATCCGATCGGGTGGAGCGGATCCGCCTCAGCGACGGAAGTGTGCTGGAGGTGGACCTCGTGGTGGTGGGCATCGGCGTGAGCCCGAACACGGAGTGGTTGGAGGGAAGCGGCCTAACCCTTGACAACGGGATTGTGTGCGACGCCACCTGCCTCGCCGCCCCCGGGGTGGTGGCCGCCGGCGACGTGGCCCGGTGGCCGAACGAACGCTTTGATGAAGTGATGCGGGTAGAGCACTGGGATAACGCCATCGAGATGGGAGAGCACGCCGCCCGCACCCTGTTGGGGGACGCGACGCCCTACACGCCGGTGCCGTGGTTCTGGAGCGACCAATACGACCGCAAGATCCAACTAGCGGGCCTGGCCTCGCCCGAGGACATCGTTGAGGTGGTATCTGGTCGTCTGGAGGACCGCCGCTTCGTGGCCTTCTATGGACGAGCAGGCCGTATCGTGGGGGTGCTCGGCATGAACCAGCCCGCCAAGGTGATGCGGTGGCGCTCGCTGGTGGAAACCGGCGCCTCGTGGTCTGATGCCCTCGCGGTGGCGGCCGCCAGCGACTGAAACCGGTTTCACCACCGATCTGGCCGTGGCGGTCCGCCGAGCATGGGAGGCTGGTCCGATGGGTTTTGATCAGCACCCGGGAGTGATCGCTCCGTGACCGGGGCCGCGTCCCTTCTCCTGGTCTTGGCGTTGGCGGCGGCGATGGCGGATTGGGTCGCGGTGCAGCGGTCCTGGGTGCCCCTGGAATACCTAGCCAAGCCGCTGACGATGGTGTTGCTCATCGCCGCCGCGTTGACGCTGGATCCCACCAGTGCCGTCGCTCGCGCCTGGTTCGTGGCGGCGTTGGTGAGTTGCCTCGTGGGAGATGTCTTCCTCATGGTGCCGCGCGACCTGTTCGTGTATGGCTTGGCGGCCTTCCTCCTAGGCCACGTGGGCTACATCGTTGGGCTGCATGTCGAAGGGGTGGAGTTGCGCCGATTTCTCGGGGGGATTCTGCTCGTGGTGGTGGCCCTGGCGGTCATCGGCCCGATCCTGCTGCGGGGGATTCGAGCGGGCCCCGATCCCGCTTTGGCCGGGCCGGTGGTGGCCTACATCGCGGTGATCTCGGCCATGGTGGCCAGCGCCATCGGGGTAGGAAACCCAATGGCGATCGGCGGGGCGCTGCTGTTTTATGCCAGCGATGCGTTGATTGCCTGGAACCGATTCCTCAAGGAAACCCCTTACGCCCGCCTGACGGTGATGATCACCTACCACCTCGCCCAGTTCGGCCTCGTTATCAGCCTGGTGTGAAGGATTCCGCCCCCGGTCCCAAATGCACATAGGCTCGGCCATTGGTCAAGTCCACCTCGCTCCCCGCCTTTGGCGAAGCGAGGCACACACCGCGGAAATCAACTACGAACTGGAGAGTTTTACATGACCGACAGCTATAGCTTCCTTGAGTTCTTCTGGACGATGTTGATCGTCTTTATCTTTGTGGTGTGGATCTTCATCCTGTTCCGCTGCATCATGGACATCTTCAGCAGCCGGGACCTGAGCGGCTTCGCTAAGTTCGCTTGGCTGCTGTTCATCTTCTTGTTCATCTTCATCGGAGTATTTGCCTACGTCATCATCCGGGGCGGCAAGATGCACCAGCACGAGGTGGCTCGGAACCAGGAGCGCCAGGACGAGTTTGCGGCCTACGTTCGCGAAGTCGGTGGCTCTGACGGCGGCTCGGCCGACGAACTCACCCGCTTGGCGGCGCTGAAAGACAGCGGGCACCTCACCGATGCCGAGTTTGCCCAGCAAAAGGCCAAGATCCTGGGCTGACCCATACCCGCGTGTCACACCCCTCTGGGGGTGGTGGAGGCTCCGGCCACCACCACCGTTGGGGGGGTGTTCTCGCGTTCCGGGGCGGGGCCGGAACCTCGCTAGGACTCGGTAGCGAGCCGAGCGGCGAGACCCACCGACACGCGCATCCGCTCAACGTGCTGCTGCAGAGTTTGCATACCTTGCGAAAGCGGATGGTCGGCCATGAAGGCCTCGATGGTCTTGGCGAGGCGGGGGTCGGTGATGGTTCGGATACCCGAGAGCATGCGCACGATGCTGTTCGCCGGGAACCGTTCGTTCATCTCCGTCCACCGTTCTTGCACGAAGGCCCAGGCCAGATGCCCATTTTCTCGGTTGGCGAGGCAGGCTCCGATCACGAAGGGGGCATTTTGGGTGCGCACTTCGGCTGTCATGGTCAGATCGAGGATCCGGCCCATCTGTTCGGGGTCGCGCACATCGGCGAGCGCGTAGATGAGTCGCAGTTCCTCCTGCGGAGTGGAACTGCGTCGGAACCCTTCGAGCATGGCATCGACCTCCTCGGCGCCGGCGAAGGCAGCGGTCACGCGGATAACGGCCGCCGCCACGTTGGCCTCCACGCTCTGCGAATCGGTGAGGTACTGGTGGAAGATTTCCCGCACCCGGGTCTGAGCCTCGTGGTCATTGCCCAGGGTGGCCATCGCTCCAATGAGGACGGACCGTAACTCGTGGTCGCGATCGCCGTCGGATTCCCGCGGGGTCCACCCGCTGCGATTTAGCGCCGGGGCCACCAGGGCCCGCACCCGAGCCCGGAGTACCTCACGATCGCCGTTTCGGGCGATCCGCTCGATCTGGTCGACGCCGGTGAGGATCCGACGCCATACCGCCACGTCGGTTTCGTCCGAGAGGCCCTCGGCCAGCGTGAGAAACTCTGCTGCGCTCGTGGTGCCGGCCAAGACGGATCCCCAGGTGTCGTCAACGAGGCCGTAACGCTCCACGTTGGACAGCCCCGCGTGGGCCTGGGCCGTGATCGTCTGCCGCAAGGCCGGGGCGTAACTCACCCGGAAGAATCCGTGACCTTCGACGTTCACCACGAGCCACGTGGCGGGCTCGTCGAGGGCGAGGTCGAGCGTCTCACCCGTCAGGAGTGCTCTCGTGGTGTGCACAGCGGCATCGGCCGTCGCGTAGCGAATGATGAGCGGCACGCACCACAGAGAGGTGTCGAGGGGGTGAGGCAGATAGGTGAAGCGGCGTTGGGCGAGATGGACGGTCGCCCCATCGTCGCTAATGCTCACATCGATGACGGGGTGGCCGCCCTGGAAGATCCAGGAGTCCATGATTCGTCGCACCGGCTCACCGGAAGTTTCCTCGATGGCATCCCACAGGTCGGTGGTCTCGGTGTTCCCGTACTGATGGAGGGTCATGTAGCGGCGAATGCCCGCCCGAAAGCGGTCTTCTCCGAGGTACTGCTCCAGCATCCGCACCACCGCCGCGCCCTTTTCGTAGGTGAGAACGTCGAACATGCCGGCCGCATCCTCTGGGGACACCACCGGGTACTCGATCGGACGGGTGGCATGGAGGGCATCGGTATCGAACGCGTTGGAGCGGGCCAGGCCGAAGCCCGCCCAGCGTTCCCACTGCACCCGAAAGGCATCGGTGACCTTGATTTCCATGAAGGTAGCGAAGGCCTCGTTGAGCCAAATGCCGTTCCACCAATCCATCGTGACGAGATCACCGAACCACATGTGGGCGAGTTCGTGCGCGATCACGTCCACGATGTTCTGGAGTTCGCCCTGGGTGGCGTGGTCGGGGTCGACGAGCAGCAGTGTCTCGCGGAAGGTGACACAGCCGAGGTTTTCCATCGCCCCGAAGGCAAAGTCGGGAATGGCGACAAGGTCCATCGAGTCGCCGGGGTAGGGAAGGTCGAAATAGTGGGCGAGATAGCGCAAGGAGTATTCCGCCACCTCGAGAGCGAACGGGGTGAGGGGAAGGCGCCCCGGGGGGCAGAGCACGCGCAAGGGGATGCCGTCGACGTCGATCGGATCGGTGGCTTCGAGGGGGCCCACGATGAAGGCCACGAGGTAGGTGGACATGACCATCGTGTCGGTGAAACGCACGCGGCGGCGGCCCTCGATGGTCTCCACCTCGGCCACGGCCCCGTTGGATACGGCCCGGAAGTCGCCGTCGAT
This sequence comes from Acidimicrobiia bacterium, assembly GCA_009694375.1. NCBI lineage: Bacteria > Bacillati > Actinomycetota > Acidimicrobiia > Acidimicrobiia bacterium. The sequence continues at coordinate 68,478 of SHVB01000002.1, read as the reverse complement.
CCACAGGCTGATCCCGAACACCGCTTTGATGTCGGGCTCGTCCCAGCAAGGGAAGGCCCGCCGAGCATCGGTGGCTTCGAACTGGGTGGTGGCGATCACGTGTTCGTTGCCGTCATCGTCGGTGAAGGTGGAGCGGTAGAAGCCGTGGAGTTTGTCGTTGAGGAGGCCACGGAAACGCAGGGACACGGTGGCGTCGCCCGCCAGCAGTGGCTCGGCGAGGGTCAGCGTGCATCGTTCGGTGGGCTCATCTAGGGACACGTGGGCGTCATGGCGTGTGCCGTTAACAGTCACCCAGGCTTCGTCCACCGAAAGTTCGATGGCGTTCATCACCACGGTGGTCGTGGGCTCGGCCACCACCACCGCTACATCCACCGAACCGGCAAAAGTGGCCGTATCGAGGTTGGGTGTGAGGGTAAGGTCGTAGCGGTGGGGGAGGACGGTACGGGGGAGGCGATAGGGGTCGGACACCCCGTGAGGCTATCGGGGCGGAGATGGTGCTCAAGCATGGTCTCGTCGCTGCCGATGGTGATCAGGTCGTGCGGCACCAGTCGCTCGGCACGGGAGGTTGTGATCCGTGTGGACCCCACCGACCCAGGCGAGGGTGCCTGGGCACGGAGACAAGCGGGCGCCTAGACCACACGGGGAGCCAGTGGCGCGACCGACCCGTTCGACGAGTAGCCCTTGTGAGTGGGCTCCAAGCTGGACGGGAGTTACCCAATGCATATCCACCACGTTGTTCGTGGTGGCCTTCTCGCCATAGGGATGGGGATCTTCGTCATGAGTGTCACCGCATCAGCTGATACCGGCTCGCCCGGCGTTCCCGCAGCCCCGGCTGTCGGGCCCGCTGTGGTCGCCGGTGACGCCGCTGATGAGGTGGGGCTGATGGCTCCTCCTCCCTCATCGACGGCCCCTCCGATCCCCCCGGAGGTGGCCACGATTGTCCCTGGTGAGCAGGTCAAAACAGACGGAGTCGAACCCGATCGTCCCGTTATCCAAGCGGGCCCTGGACCGGCCACTCCGGTTGAAGGGGCCACCACCTTGATCGATCCGTTGGTGATCGTACGGTGACGCTCTGACGAGACGGACGGGTTCGAACCCAACCCCCCACGCGATGGCGGCCTTCCCTCAGGTGGGCCGTCGTCGCTTGGGACGGGTGGCCCCTGCGAGAAGGGGCCGGTTCCGCCAGATAGTGATCTCGGCCCTCCGCGTGTCCGCCACCCCCTTGAGGTGTGCTGGCCTCGGCGAGGGGGCAGTAGCGTCAGGCCCGTGACCGAGGCCGCCGAACAGTTTGATGTTGTGGGAATTGGGAACGCCCTGGTGGACGTGCTCACTCACGAGGATGACGAGTTCATTGAAGCCAACGGTCTCGTAAAGGGAGCGATGACCCTCATCGACACCGAGCGGGCCGAATCGCTCTACGCCGCCATGGGTCAGGGCATCGAGGTATCGGGCGGCTCGGCGGCCAATACGATCGCCGGGATCGCCGCCTTCGGTGGGCGGGCCGCCTACATCGGCCGGGTTGGCGATGATGAACTCGGTGCGGTGTTCGCCCGCGACCTTCGCGCCACCGGGGCGAGTTACACCTGCCCGCCTGCCCCCGATGGGCCACCCACGGGGCGTTGCCTCGTCATTGTGAGCCCCGATGCCGAGCGCACCATGAACACCTACCTCGGATCGTCCGAGCTGTTTGGCCCCGACGATCTCGACGAGGATCTCATCGCCGCCGGGAAGGTCGTCTACCTCGAGGGTTACCTCTTCGATCGACCCGCCGCCCAAGAGGCCTTCTGGATGGCTAGTCGCATCGCGCACGACGCCGGACGGCAGGTGAGCCTCACCCTGTCGGACACCTTCTGTGTGCAGCGCCATCAAGACGCGTGGCGGTCCTTGCTGGCTGATCAGATAGACCTCCTCTTCGCCAACGAAGGCGAGGTCATGGCCCTCTACGGCGTGACCACCGTCGGCGAAGCGATTGAGCGCGTCATGAATGACGTGGAGATCGCCGCCATCACCCGGGGTGAACACGGTTCCCTCGTGGTGAACAAGGGCGAGGTGATCGAAGTGGCCGCCCACCCGGTGGACGTGGTGGTGGACACCACCGCCGCGGGCGACTTGTACGCCGCCGGGTTCTTGTTCGGTTTCACCAGCGGTCGATCCTTAGAGGGCTGCGGGCGGCTTGGGTCGCTGGGGGCCTCGGCGGTCATCGGTCATACCGGGGCCCGACCGGCCCTCTCCCTGGCGGGCCTGGCGGCCGATCTGGGCCTGTGACACCGGTCCAGGACCCCTGGACGCAGGTCAGCGCGGCGGCGGCTGCCATCCGGCAGCGCACCGGGATCGAGCGGCACGAGGTGCTGGTGGTCCTCGGATCGGGATGGACAGCGGCTGCGGAGCGCCTCGGGGAGCCCGTGGTGGAAGTAGCGGTGGAGGAGTTACCGGGCTTTGCCTCGAGTGGTACTGCCGGGCACCGCGGGGTGTTGCGTTCGGTGACGACCACGGGGGGTCGACCCATCCTGGTGTTACTCGGACGGGTACACGCCTATGAGGGCCACGACCTTCCCACCGTGGTGCACGCCGTGCGAGCGGCGGTGCGGGTGGGTTGCGGCACCGTGGTGCTCACCAACGCAGCCGGTGGTCTACGGGCAGGCATGGCGGTGGGTCAGCCGGTTCTCATCGCCGATCATCTCAATCTCACCGGCGCTTCGCCGCTCAGTGGACCGGCCCCGCCCGCCGCATTGGGCCTGGGTCGCTTTGTTGATCTCACCGATGCCTACTCGCCTCGCCTGCGGGCCATCGCCCACTCAGTGGACCCCACCTTGGTTGAGGCGGTCTACGCCGGCCTGCCCGGTCCGCATTACGAGACACCCGCTGAGATCCGCATGCTGCAGATCCTCGGGGCCGACCTCGTGGGCATGTCGACGGTGCACGAAGTGATCGCTGCCCGGCAGGTGGGGGCCGAAGTGCTGGGGCTGTCGCTGGTGACGAACCTGGCCGCGGGCTTAGGCGAGGGCGACCTGGACCATGCCGATGTGGTGGCGGCCAGCGCAGCCTCGGCTGGCGCGATGGGCGATCTGGTGGCGGCCATCGTGGCCCGGCTGTGACGACGGTCGCCTCCACCGAGGAGGTCGTGCGCGCCCAGGCCCGGTCCTGGCGGGAGGCTGATCCCGACCCGGTCACCCGGGCCGAGGTGGATGCCCTGCTCGCCGCCGACGATCTGGCCGGGCTTCACGAACGCTTCGACCAGCGCCTGCGCTTCGGAACCGCCGGTCTGCGCGGGGCGTTGGGGGTCGGACCAAACCGTATGAATCGGGTACTGGTGCGCCAGGCCACCGCCGCTGTGGCGCACTGGTTGCGCCACGGGGGGTTCACCGGGCCAGTGGTGGTGGGGCGCGACGCCCGCCACGGCAGCGCCGAGTTCGCTCGGGATACCGCCGCCGTGCTGGCGGGCGCCGGGTTCGCGGTGCTCGTGTTGCCCCGGCCGATGCCCACTCCCGTCCTGGCGTTTGCGGTGCGGCACCTAGAGGCGAGCGCCGGAATCATGCTGACCGCCAGCCACAATCCGGCGACGGACAACGGGTACAAGTTGTACCGGGCCGATGGAGGGCAGATCCTGCCGCCGGCCGATGGGGCTATCGAGGCGCTCATGGATGCTCTCCCCCTGGCGGCCGGTCAGGTGATGTCCCGCGATGGGATCACCGAGGTGGGGGAGGAACTGCTCGACGCCTATGTGGCGGGGGCGGTGGCGCTGTTAAGAGGCGAGGCCCGGGCGGTTACCACCGTGTACACGGCGTTGCATGGCGTGGGGGCGGAGACGATGCGGCGGGTCTGGGCGGCGGCGGGCTTCCCGGCGGCGCGCGAGGTCACCCAGCAGGTGGAGCCCGATCCGAACTTTCCCACGGTGGCGTTCCCGAATCCCGAGGAGCCCGGTGCCCTGGATTTGGCGGTGGCACTGGCCTTGGAGGTGGGGCCCGACCTCATCCTCGCCACCGACCCCGACGCCGACCGCTTGGCCGTGGCCGTACCCGATCCGCAAGCGCCCCAGGGCTGGCGGGCGCTCACCGGCGACGACGTGGGCATCTTGCTGGCCGACCACCTCCTCCGACGCGGCGACGTCCGCCCGGGCGATGTGGTGGCCACCACGGTGGTGTCGTCACGGATGCTCGCCGCCCTGGCCGCCGCCGCCGGGGTGACCTACCGCGAGGCGCTCACGGGCTTCAAGTGGGTGGTCCACACACCGCGGGAGGGGGAGCGCTTTGTCTTCGGCTACGAGGAGGCCCTGGGCTATTGCGTGGATTCCCTGGTGCGAGACAAAGACGGAGTAACCGCCGCGCTGGTGGTGAGCGAGTTGGCGGCCGAACTCAAAGCGTCGGGACAATCGCTGCTGGACCGCCTCGATGAGGTGTTCAGTACCCATGGTGTTCATGTCACCGGCCAGCGGTCGATCCGAGTGGAGGGGACTGACGGGTCGAGGCGCGTCCAGGCCGTCATGGCCGCGCTGCGGGCTGCCCCGCCGACGGCGCTGGCCGGGCGGACCAGGGTGACCATGGAAGACCTTGCCGCCGTGCCGCTGCGGTTCCCGGTGCGCTCTGATGTGTTGGTGTGGATGTTCGACGGCGTGCGGGCGGTGGTGCGCCCGAGCGGCACCGAGCCGAAACTCAAGTGCTACGCCGAGGCCATCGTGGCGGTGGACACAGCGAGCGGGGTGGCCGCCGCTCGAGACGAGGCGGGGTTCGCGGTGCGAGAGATGCTCGACGCAATCGTGGCCCTGCTGCGGGCTCGGGGCCTGTGAGGGGTGGCTGCCGACTGTTCCGCGGGGGCTCGGTATGGTTGGCTTAGTTGGTGAGTGATCGAAGCGAAGACCGCCGGAGCTCGAAGCACATCGTGGTGGCGATGGCGACGGTCATGGCGGTCGCGATCACGGTGGTCGTCGGAACCGGATGGCTGGGACGCGATGCCTCGCCCGCTCCGGTGGCGGCCCCTCCCACCACCATTCCGCCTACTACTGCTACTACCACCACCGTCGCGCCCACCGAGGTGCCCGCCACCACAGCGTTGGCCAGCCCGAACGGCGAGATCGCTACCTACAGCGCCGCCAACGGTCCGGCGCTGGCGACAGTGGGATTCTGGTATGGCTACCCGATGACCATGCCCATCGTGGAGGAGCAGGGCGACTGGCTTCGCATCATGTTGCCCGACCGACCCAACATGTCCACGGCCTGGGTGCGGGCGGCGGATGTAACGAGATCGGTGTCGAACTTCCGCATCGTGGTGCGTCTGTCGGAGACGCGGCTCATCGCCTATCAGGACGGGTACGAGATCTTCTCGGCACCGGTCGGGATCGGTAAAGATTCCACGCCGACCGCTCCCGGGAACTTCTTTGTGGCCGTGGTCACCGCCCCTGGTCCCGCTGGCTACGGGCCGGTCGTGTTGGACACCAGTGGCCACTCGGAGGCCATTAGGAGCTGGCAGGGCAGCGGCGACGCCGTCACTTCCATTCATGGTTCGGTCTCGGCGTCGTCGGCCGCGAAGATCGGGACGACTGGCACGAAAATCTCCAACGGGTGCATTCGGATGTTGGAGGCCGATCAACGCAAACTAGCGGTGATCCCCCTGGGCACTCCGGTCGACATCATCCTCTGATCCCGCGGGTGGGTGAGGGCGCTTAGAGCTGCTGGCGACCGCGAGCCACCACGGCCTGCCGATTGGCTTCGAGCGCCCCCGGATCGAGGCCCTCCCCCTGCCAGCGCCCGGCCACCTCCGCCTCCAGCGCCCACGCACCGGCCCCGTCGAGCCGGGCGCCCTCGTCGTAGGTGGCCAGCATCTGGCGCACCGGGCGGGGGTCGATGGTGGCGATGTCGGCGGCTAATTTCTGGGCGAAGGGGAGGAGGTCGGCGTGAGGCACGACGTGGTTCACCAGGCCCCAGGCCAGCGCCGTGGGGGCGTCGAGGAAGTTCCCGGTGGTGGAGAGTTCCTTGGCGCGGCGCAGGCCCACGGCCTCGGGGAGCAGCACGGTGAGCCCCCATCCCGGCATGATCCCCATGCGGGCGTGGGTGTCGGCGAAGCGGGCCCGGTCTGAGGCGATCAGGTAGTCGCAGGCCAGGGCCAACTCGAACCCGCCGGTGATGGCTACGCCGTTGATGGCCCCGATGACCGGCGTGGTGATCCGGGGAAAGGGGCCATGGGGGGTGCGGGTGTCGCTCCCGGCTGCCCCGGTTTCGCGTAAGGCGTCGCCCCCGGCGGAGAGTTCTTTCAGGTCCAGGCCCGCGCAGAACGCCGGGTCGGCCCCGGTGAGCACGATGGCGGCGATGTCGTCGCGCGCATCGAGTTCCCGCAGGGTCGTGGGCAGCGCCTTGCGGAGGCCCCGGTTGAGGGCGTTGCGGGCTTCGGGTCGGTTCAGGGTGACGGTGGCTACCGGACCGTCGACGGCCACCAGGACGAGGTCGGTCATGGTCATTCCTGTTCGTCGGCCGGGAGAAAGTCCAGTTGTAGGTCACCGAGGCGCACCAGTGTGCTGGCGATCCAGCCCCCCATGGCGGAAAAATGGTCGTCGAGGATGGAGCCATCGGCGAGGGTGGCTTCGTCGAGTTCGTAACTGCCTTCGTAACTGATTTCCAGGGCCCAGTCCTCGGCTTCCGAATCTTCGTTGTAGGAGATCTCCACGGTGGGGGTCGAGCGTTCCAGACGGGTGGCCCCGATGGGCGGGCTGGCTTCAGGGAGCGCGGCGAGCACCGGCATCACATCGGGGCTTGACGCTAGGCGTTGAATCCTCATCACGATCTCGATCTCGATACGGGGGGCTTCGCCGGAGGGTTCACCGATGTACCAGCTCCGGTAGGCCGTCTGGGCCCAGGTGGGCCAGTCGAGGGTGATGTCGGCCTGCACTCGTGGGGGGAGGCCCTCACCGGGGAGGCCGTAGGAAGTCTCCCAGGTGGTGTCCCCGAGCAGCACGTCTACTTGGAAGCGTTCCTCGAAGGCCTGCCGTTCGAGGAACGCCTTTTCGAACGTGTCGCGCAGCGCGCCGATCGCATCGGTAAAGACGTGGTCCAACATGGGTGTGTGACGCTACCTGGCGCGCTGGCCCACCGGAATACTTTTCAGACGGGCGGGGGCTCGGGGCTCATCAACGCGATCGGCACCGACATGCCTAGGTCTCGGTGGCGCAGCGTGGCGATCTGGCGACCATCTTGTACGGCGTCTTTGCTGGAGCCGAGGTGGTCGCCGAGTTGGTGGGCCAGCGCGGCGAGGTCGGTCACGGTGACGGCGAGACCGAAGAATCCGGGGTCACCCTCGCCCGTGGCGTCGGGTTGGCCCACCAGTTCGAGGATCACTTCGCCGAAGCGAAAAAACACCTGACGCATCGGGGCGCCGTAACTGTCGGTTTCCCGTTCACCGCGGGGTTCTACCCCGATGGAGGCCAGGGCCGCGGTGGTCCGGGCGAGGTCGGGGGAGAGCAGCACGATGTGATCAAGGTGGGTGGTGCCGTTGGGGTGGGTGGCCCCCGCGGCGGGCGGGGCGACTGATGCGGTGGTAGGGATCCCGTCGAGGGAGCCGTCGGCCAGGCGAGCGGCGGGGGCATCGCGCAAGGACCATCCGAGGATCCGTTGGCCGCCGTCTCGGCCCACGAGTCGCACCCGCACCGTGCCGATACGGCAGGTGCCGTCGTCGTCCACGCTGAATCCGGCCGCTTTCCAGGCGGCGGGCGGATCGCCCACCAGAATCTCGTCGATCGTTACTCCCATCAGCGCACCGTAGGCTGAGGGGGTGCATGACGCCGTAATCATCGGATCAGGTCCCAACGGCTTGGTGGCCGCCAACGTGCTGGCCGACGCCGGTTGGGATGTGGTGGTGATCGAGGCGGCGGAGAGCCCCGGGGGGGCGGTGCGCAGTGGCGAGATCACCGCACCGGGGTTTCGGAGCGATCTGTTCAGTGCCTTCTATCCTCTAGCGGCCGCCTCACCGGTGCTCCGCGAACTCGAATTGGAGCGGTGGGGCTTGGAGTGGGCGCGTGCGCCGTTGGCGCTGGCCCACCCCACGCAGGGCGGCCCGAGCGCCTGCCTCTCGATGGATGTGGATGTCACCGCCGCGTCGCTGGAACGTTTCGCACCCGGTGACGGCGACCGGTGGCGCGAGTTGTACGGCCTGTGGGAGCGCACGCAGGAGCCGTTCTTGGAGGCGTTGTTGCGCCCCTTCCCACCGGTGCGCGCCGGGCTGGGGTTGGCCGCCGCGGCGGGGCCGTCGTTACCCGAGTTGGTTCGCATCGCGCTCGGGAACGCGGAGGCCATGGGTCGCCGCTGTTTCGGGGGGCAAGGCGGCCGGTTGTTGCTGGCGGGCAACGCCGGTCACGCCGACATCCCGCTCGATGAGCGGGGCTCGGCGGTGGTCGGCTGGCTTATGTCGTGTCTCGGTCAGACGGTTGGCTTCCCCGCGCCGGTGGGAGGGGCGAGCGAACTCACCGCCGCGTTGATTCGTCGCCTGGAAGACAAGGGCTCCACGGTGCTACTCGGCCAGCCGGTGGAGGCCATCGAGGTGCGTAACGGGCGGGCCAAGGCGGTGCGTTTGGTAGCCGGCGATGTGGTGCCGGCCCGGCGGGCGGTGCTGGCCGATGTGGGGGCACCGGCGCTCTATCTCGATCTACTGGCGCCGCACCATCTGCGTCCGGGTCTGGTGAGTCGGATGCGCGAGTTTCACCACGGTCCCTCCACGGTGAAGGTGGACTGGGCGTTGTCGTCTCCGATCCCGTGGACCGATGCGGAGGTGTCACAGGCCGGCACGGTGCATGTGGGGCTATCGGTGGAGGAGATCGTGTCCACCATGGCGATGGTGGAGAGCGGGGTGATCCCGGATCGTCCGTTCCTGTTAGTGGGTCAGATGACCACGGCCGATCCGAGCCGCTCGCCGGCGGGCACCGAATCGGCCTGGGCGTACACGCATGTCCCGCAGGTCACGAAGGCCGACGCCGGGAACGAACTGAAGGGGGTGTGGGACGAAGCGGAGGGCGAACGTTTCGCGGCGCGAATGGAAGCCCGCATCGAGGCGCTGGCTCCGGGATTCGGGGATCGGATTATCGCTCGTCATGTGTTCACCCCGCCGGCGTTGGAGGCGAGCAACGCCAACTTGGTGGGCGGCGACATCGGCAGTGGCACGATGCGGCTTTCGCAGCAACTGGTGATGCGACCGGTGCCGGGTCTGGGCCGGTCGGAAACGCCGATCAAGGGCCTGTACCTGGCGTCGGCGGCGGCCCATCCGGGGGGCGGCGTGCACGGGGCGTGCGGGGCCAACGCAGCCCGGGCGGCGATCCTCCACCACCGGATGCGGCGCTTCTAGGGTTCGAGGCCCAACTGCCAGGCCAGGAAGGCCAGCACGTCGGCGCGTTCCTCGGTTTGTTGCGCGGCGGGCTTGCCCTGGCCGTGGCCGGCGGCGGCTTCGACCCGCAGAAGTACGAGGGCCGTTGAGGCGGCTTGGAGGCGGGCGGCCATCTTGCGGGCATGGCAGGGGTCGACCCGACTGTCTTGCTCGCCGGTGGTGATGAGCACCGCCGGGTAGGCCGTGCCGTCCACTACCTGGTGGTAGGGCGAGTAGGCGTGGAGCCAGGCCAACTCCTCGGGCACATCGGGGTCGCCGTATTCGGGGATCCAGAGCCGGGCGATGAGGAAACGGGGGAAGCGCACCATGTCGGTGAGCGGCACGTCACATACCACCGCCGCGCACAGGTCGGGACGGCGAGTGAGGCAGGCGGCCACCAGGAGACCGCCGTTGGAGCCGCCGCGGATGGCCAGGCGGGCACGCGATGTGCGGCCCTCGGCCACCAGCCAGTCGGCGGCGGCTTCGAAGTCGGCGAACACCTGGGGCTTGTTGGCGCGTCGGCCAGCCTCATGCCACGCCTCGCCTTCCTCGCCACCGCCGCGGATCCCGGGGATAGCAACCTGGCCACCGAGTTCGCACCAGGTGGCCACGAAGGGGCTCCAGGCGGGGGTCTCGGTGATGTTGAACCCGCCGTAGCCGGTGAGCAGAGTGGGGGTGTGGTGGCTGATGGCGGTGGCGGTGGCGTGCACGAGGAGCATCGGCACCTCGGTGGCGTCGGTGGAGGGGTAGCGGAGTTGGGTGACGGTGGTGCTGGCGATGGGCGGGCATGGCAGCCGCGTGAGTTCGATCGGCTCGGCCTCGGGGCGCCAGGCGGTCACGGTGTCGGGGCGGGTAAAGGAGGTGTGGCCTATCGCGATGATCCCCGGGGCACTCGGGTGCGCGGCTAGCGCGGTGACAGCGGCGAGGCCCCCGGTGAGCGCGGTGACCTCCGCCCGGTGGGTGCCGTCAGGGTCGTGGTGATGGAGGGAGGACACGCCGGCGCGTGTGCGCACCACCAGGAGGTCCGGGTTGGTGATGGCGAAGCCGGCGAGGATGTCGTCGGCCTCGGCCACCAGTTCGGTGATGAGGGCCTGCGGGTTCACGACGGCGGGTTCGCCGCCGCCGGGGGATCGAGGTGGATGGCCTTCCAAGGGCAGCGATACCAGGCGTCCTTTGGGGGCGCCGAGGGTGGTTTCGCCAATGAGGCGATGGCGGTCGAGATCTACCCGCAGTCCGGTGGCGGCTTCGATGCCCGCCACGACGGTGGTCCAGGTGTTGGTCTCACGGTCGAGAAGGTGCACGTCGGTTTGGCTCCAGCCGCGTTGTACGTGCACGAGCAGCCAACGTCCGTCGGGCGAGAGCGATACGTCCGGCCAGGCTTCTTTTTCGGGGAGGTCGGTGAAACACGGGGTGTCGGCGGCGGCGGGGTCACCCAAGCGATGCCACCACACCTGGCGGTGGTAGCCAGCCTCTTCCGCGCCAACCGCGGCGGGATCGGGATAGCGGGTGTAGGCGAAGCCACGGCTGTCGGGCAGCCACGCCACCGACGCGGCGCGGGTGTGGGGGAGGGTGTCGGGCCGCTGCTGCCCGGTAGCCACCTCAACGATGCGCAGCGTGGAACGCTCGTCGCCGCCGACGGAGGTACCAAAGGCCACCAGGGAGCCGTCGGGACAGGGGTGGTACCAGTCGATGGCGGAGGTGGCGGCGCCGCTGGCGGCCGCGGGGTCTACCAGCACCCGGCCCGGACCGGCGATGGGGGCAGCGATCGGCCGCACCACGAGAGCGGCGCGGTCGCGCTCTCCCCAGCGGTCGATGGTGAAGAGGTGGTCGCCGCGTAGCGCGGGTGAAGTGGCGGTGCCGGCTTGAGTGAGTTGAGCTAGGCGGTCGCGGAAGCCGTCGCGAGCCCGCACCCCATCAAGGGCAGAGCGGGTGCGAGCGTTCTGGGCGGTGGTCCAGGCCCCTACCTCGGAGGAGGAACCATCTTCCAGCCAACGGTAGGGGTCGGCCACCTCAAGGCCACCGAGGGTTTCGACAATGTCGTCGACTCGGGTGGCCGGGGGCGGCGGTACCTCACTCAGAGCCGTGGTCTAGGAGTTACGGCCGCGATTGGGCTTACGGCCATGGTTGGCCTTCTTCTTGCGAGCCCGGATGGTGGCCTTCTTCGTGCGCTTCGACATAAGGGAGACGACGTTACCGGTTGTCCTGGGGCCATCTCCAGTCTGCGACGATGGGGCATGGACGCTGCCGAGGTGATCGAGAACCTGAGACTGTCGCCCCACCCCGAAGGGGGCTACTACCGCGAGACATGGCGCCACGACCCCGGTGACGGCTCTCGGGGCGCCGGGAGCGCCATCTATTTCCTTCTGGCCGCCGGGGAGCGCAGCCAGTGGCATCGGGTGGATGCCGACGAAGTGTGGCATTTCCATGGGGGTGGTCCCTTGCGCCTGTCCCTCGCCCAGGACCGCCGCGGTCCGGTGCAGGAGCAGATGCTTGGGGTAGATCTCGCCGCCGGGGAAGAGCCCCAGCGCCGGGTTCCGGCGGGGTGGTGGCAGGCCGCCGAGCCGCTGGGTGCCTGGACCCTCATGAGTTGCACCGTCAGCCCGGCGTTCCGTTTCGAAACCTTCGAACTCGCCGAGCCCGGCTGGTCCCCGGGCTGAACCAACCGGTGGCGGCGGGGCGGCCGCATCGGGCCAGGAGCCTTTACCCTGTGGCCATGACCACTGAGCGAAGCCTTCTCAAAACCATTGCCCGTTGGGCGCTGGGTGTGTTCTTAGTTATCGCCGGCATCGGTCATCTGGGTCCGCAGCGCAGCGAGTTCCAAGCGCAGGTGCCCTCGTGGGTGCCCATCGACCCCGACATCGTGGTGGTGGCATCGGGGTTGGTGGAGTTATCGCTCGGCGCGGCGCTCATCTTCGCCGGCCGCCGCGCCGCGCTGGTCGGGGTGATCGTGGCGGGATTCTTCATCGTGATCTTCCCGGGCAACGTCGCCCAATTTGTTGAAGGCACCAACGCGTTCGGGCTGGACTCCGACTCGCAACGGCTGGTTCGCCTGTGGTTTCAGCCGCTTCTCGTGATCTGGGCTCTGTGGTCGACGGGTGGCTGGGGTTGGCTCCGCCACCGGTTTGGAGCCGAGCACCCAATGGGATAACTGGTTCCGGGGTGGCGATGGTGCTCAGGCCCTCGGCGTTGCGATGGCCCCGGCCCGGTACGACAGCGCCAGGCCTCGTGCCCCCATCCGCAGCGGGTTCCGGTCGAGCCCATTGGTGAGGTAGGCGAAGGACACTCCGGTGGCGGGATCGGCCCAGGCGACCTGCCCGCCGGCGCCCATGTGTCCGAAGGTGCGGGGCGAGTTGGTCGACGCGAAGCCGCGCATCATCGCCGACTCGGTCGGCCCGGCCCTCACCAGGCCAAGGGTGCGGTGGGCGGGAGCGTTGGTCATCGGGTCGATCAGGTCGCAGACCACCTCGGCGGTGCCCGCGGCCAGCCCGGCGGGTGGCCAGAACCCCCCCGGATTAGTGAGGAGCGCCTGGTAGTACATCGCCAGGTCGGCGGCTCGCCCCACCGCACCGCCACCCGGCTGACCGATGGCCCGCACCGCCGGGCCGTTGTGCCTGAGCAGATCCGGCTCCGTGCGACCGATCGCCGACACATCCAAGCCCATCGCGCCACCGAGGCTCGCGAGGTCGGCCTCCGACATCACCTCGCCCACCCCGATCACATCGAGCACGTCGGTTTGGTCCTCGGCGGCGGGCCCGAGGCAGAGCGAGTCGATGGTCAACGGACCCAAAATGTCCTCGCCCACGAAGGCCCGGAAATCGGTGCCGGTAACCGTCTCAACAAGATGGGCCAGCACCCAATGGGCCGAGGAGCCGTGGTACGCAAAACGAGACCCCGGTTCCCATTCGGGTGTCCACGAGGCAAACCTCTCTGCCCGCCGCCGGGGATCCGTCCAGTCGGCGTCGGGCATGGGGGCGTGGGGAACACCGGCGGTATGGGTCAACAGGTGCTCGACGGTCAGGGTGTGGAGGCCGTTGTCGGCGAAGGACGGAACGAGATCGGCCACCTGGGTGCGGCGCGACAACAAACCGTCGCCCATCACCCGCCACAGCGCGCCAGCGGTGATCGCCTTCGTGCAGGAGTAGATCACGAAGCGACTGCGTGCCGAGGCGCCAAAGGTGGCGCTGGCCAGAAGCCGACCGCGGTACGCCACCGCCATCTGACACGCCGGCAGCAGGCCCTCGTGTACTTCCCGGCCGGCTCGCTGCAACAGGCCCCCCAGCGCCGCCAGATCCAGCGACGCTTCGCGCCCATCGGCCACGGGGTACGAACCGGGATCGTCCACACGCTCGATGGGCACGTCCCGACCCTAGATGGGCCCGGACGGCGGGTAGGCGTCGCTTTCGTCCGGATGAAGGGTTTAGGTAGGGTTCCGCACTTCCTCGGTTAGGAGTTTCATTGTCTGCGCAAGCGACTCAACCCTTCACCGTGGTGCGGGTGCCCGCCAATCAGTCGTGTGCGTCGATTGTGGGGGCGGCGGCGGCGGCGGCTCTGCTCTCGGCCGGCCTGAGCGACTCGCGCTCCAACGAGGCGCGCTGCGTGATCGAAGCCCTGTGTCTCGATGCCGTGCTCCGGTGCTCGGAAAGCCCTGAGGATGAACCATCGATCGAACTGACCGTGGCAGTAGAATCTGAGGGCGTCGGCCTGCGTCTCCACGATCGCGGTCTGCCCATTTCGCCCGACCGAAGCGCCATTCGACGAGCCAAACAGTTGGCCGCCGCCGGCTGCGTCGATCGCCTGACGGTGATCGGGGTGTCGCCCGATGGTCCCACCGCCGACGTGTTCGTAGCCTTTCCCCCCGCTACCGGGCCGACGCCGGCCGCCGCCGTCTCCTCGCTCGACGATGTGGTGCTGGCCCCCGCTGATGAGGTGGTTACCTTCCGCCGCATGGTTCCTGGCGATTCAGAGGCCTTCGCCCGTTTGGCCTTTCGCTGCTATGGCTACGACTACAAACGGTCGGCCTACATCCCCGACGACATCGACGATCAGTTGCGGGACCGCACCCGGTTGGCCGGAATTGCTGAGAACGATGCGGGTGAAATGATCGGTCACGTTTCCTACCAACGAATCCGACCGGGTGGATCAGTATTTCACGGCGGTGCCGGCATGGTCGACCCCCGCTACCGCCAGCGAGGCCTCCTCGGGAGCATCGGAACCAGCCTCCACGCTTTGATCGCCGATGAGGATGTGGTGGGTATTATCGGTGAGCCGGTGATGGTGCACACGGTCACCCAGAGGCAAGCCCACATCGTGGGGTACGACACCGGCGTTTTTCTCAACTGGTCCAACCCCCGCCGCGTCGCCGGGTTTGATGACGTCGATGTCGGCGGCCGTGTTTCGGTGCTTTGCGCGTTCATCCCGCTCGCCGAAGTCCCGCACCGGGATCTCTACCCGCCGCCGGTGGCGGTGAAGCATCTGGCGGCGGTGATTGCTAGCAGCGGCATCGATCGCACGCTCCACGAACCGGAGGCGCCACTCGACCGGGACGCCACCTGCATCGTTCTGTCCCACACCGATCCCGGCACCGGTATCGCCAAGCTCGAAGTTGTCCAGAGCGGCTCTGATTTGATCGATCGAATCATGGAACTACTCGACGATGCCCTCGCCGGTGGGAGTCCCGTCGTGATCCTTGACCTGCCGGTCAGTGAGCCCTCCATCGGTTGGTGCGCGGCCGGCATAGGCGAACTCGGGTTCGTGTTCGCAGCGCTTCTTCCCGAGTGCGGCGTCGATGGCGACATCCTGAGATTGCAATACGTGGTTGATCTCAACCACGACTCCAGTGGATGGAAGATCGACTCGCCGACCACCGTGGACTTGGTGGCCTCCATCGTGGACGACGTCCACCTCTGGCACGATCGGCAATCAACGTCCCGTCGGTCCCGCATTCACGAGTGGCGTCAGCAAGCCCTTGGCGAATAGCCACCGCCCGGCCCCCCGGGGCGAATGTGGGCGGGGGATTTCCATCTCGCCTTGCGCCTCCAGCCACCACCAACTGCCGCTGCCAATCCCGGGTCTGCCCCCGGAGTCGCCGACGGGCCCGTAGCCCTCGTACTCTGCACCGCCATGGAGCGGTTTGGGTTCGTCGGTCTCCCCAATGCCGGCAAGTCGTCTCTCTACAACGCCCTCGCCGGCGGCGGCGCGCTGGCGGCCCCCTACGCCTTTGCCACCACCGATCCCAACGTGGGCATGGCCCGTGTGCCCGACCCGCGCCTCGATGCACTGGCGGCGATGAGCCACAGCAAGAACGTGGTGCCCGCCACCGTGCAGTTCGTAGACATCGGTGGTCTGGTGGCGGGGGCCAGCCGCGGCGAGGGCCTTGGCAACAAGTTCCTCAGCCACATCCGCGAGGTCGACGCCATCATCTTCGTGCTGCGGGCCTTCGCTGATGACGACGTGCCCGGGCCATCGGATCCGCTCGAACACCTGGGTGTGGTGGAACTCGAACTCACCTACGCCGATCTCGAAACGGTAGAGAACCAGATCGAAAAGCGCCGCAAGGCCGCCAAGGGCGACAAGTCCCTCGTGGATGAAGTGGCCGCCCTCGACCGGGCGAAAGCGGTGCTGGAAGCCGGTACGCCGATCTACCGGTCGAACCTCGCTGAGAGCGATCGAGTCCTGCTGGGGAACTACTTCTTGCTCACGAACCGACCGGTCCTGGCGCTGGTGAACATCGCCGAGGACCAACTCGAGGACATGGAAGCGGTCGTCGCCCCGGTGCGCGCCGAGTTGGCCGGCCGGGCCGAGGTGATCGGGATGTGCGTACAACTCGAAGCCGAGGCCGCCATGCTCGACGCCAACGAACGGGCTGAGATGCTCGAAGGTCTTGGCCTCGGTGAGGGGGCGCTGCCCACCTTCCTGCACGCCGCCTACAAACTGCTCGGCCTGCGCACCTTCTTGACCACCGGCGAAAAGGAATCCCGGGCTTGGACGTTCCGCTCCGGCTACAAAGCCCCCCAATGCGCCGGCGTGATCCATACCGATTTCGAACGCGGGTTCATCCGGGCTGAGGTCATCCATTGGGACGAACTCATCGACCTCGGTTCCTGGAGCGCCGCCCGAGACGTGGGCAAACTACGGGTGGAGGGCAAGGAATACGTGGTGCAGGACGGTGATGTGATGGAGATCCGCTTCAACGTCTGATGAGCGTCGCGCGCCATCGGCGTATCGGCGGTGCCGATGGCCCTAGCCTCACCGTCTGTGCCTTGGTTGTTGCGACAGGGAGAGGTGCTGGCCTCTCTGCAGGTGGCCGAGACGCGCGCGGCTCGCCGCAAGGGTCTCCTCGGCCAAGCCGCCGTGGATGGGGCCCTGCTGCTCCACCCCGCCCGGTCCGTGCACTCCATCGGGATGCGCTTTCCGATCGACGTGGCGTGGCTCGACAGCAACCTCACCGTCTTGCGCACCGCCCGCCTGGCTCGTCATCGCATCAGCCGCCCGGTGTGGCGCGCCCGATCCATCGTGGAAGCCGAAGCGGGAGCCTTCGCCCGCTGGAGCCTCGCAATAGGCGACCAACTCGAGTGCCGGGACTGACGCGTGCCACTCGTCCTCGTGGGTACGCCCATCGGCAACCTCGGCGATCTTTCGCCCCGCGCTGTTGAGGCGTTGCGGGCCGCCGATGTCATCTGTTGCGAGGACACCCGTCGCACCGGTCGTCTCCTGCAGCACGCCGGGGTAGAACGGCGACCGCTGCTGGTGGTGAACGATCACACCGAATCGCAGGCCATCACCGGGGTGCTCAGCCGCTTGGCCATGGGGGAACGCGTGGCCGTGGTCACCGATGCTGGGATGCCCGGCATCTCCGACCCCGGCGAGCGACTGGTACAGGCCGCCGTGACAGCGGGCTACCCCGTGGAGGTCGTGCCCGGACCCTCCGCCGCCATCACCGCGTTGGTGGCGAGTGGTCTGAGTGCCGGTCGCTTCGTGTTCGAAGGCTTCCTGCCCCGTCAGGGCTCGGCCCGCTCCGCTCGTCTGGCCGACGTGGCTCGCGAGCCACGCACCGTCGTCCTCTACGAAGCGCCCCACCGGATGGCCCGGACCCTGGCCGATCTGGCCGCCGTGTGCGGTTCGGATCGAGCCGTGGCGGTAGGGCGCGAACTCACCAAACTCCACGAAGAGCATTGGCGCGGCACGCTGGCGGACGCATTGGGGTGGGTGAGTGCGAACCCACCCCGGGGCGAGTTCGTGGTGGTGCTCAACGGTGCCCCCCCGCCCACCCCGGCCAGTGATCACGATGTGGAAGTGGCCGTGCGGGCCTGCTTGGCCAGCGGTGATACCGCCCGTGACGCAGCCACGGCGGTGGCCGCTCGCCTCGGTGTCCCCAAGCGGCAGGCGTACGCCGAAGCAACCCGTCAGCGGCGCCTCGCCTAGCCGGCGAGATGCTGGGCGGCTAGTTCCGGGGCGACGATGTTGATCATCACGCCGGTTCCCTGCTCAAAACCGGCCAGGCTGGTGAGCCGCGGCACGATATGGACGTGCCAGTGAAACGGACCTTCGTGGTGATGGGGGGCCGTGTGAAACACGAGGTTGTAGGCGGTATCACCAACGTGGCGGCGGAGGCGAAGGAGCGCATCGCGGATGGCTCGGCCCACCGCCACCACATCGGGGGGCGACGTGGACTCCAGGTGCACTTCGTGTGATCGCGGGATCACCAGCATCTCGTAGGGCGCACCACTCCAGAACGGACAGATCACCAGGGCTTGCTCATCGGCCAGCACCACTCGGTGCCCGGCCTGCACCTCGGCCTCGGCGGTCGTGCACAGCAGACACGAGCCCTCGTGGCGACGGAAGCCAGCCTCCTCCTCGGCGATCTCGCCAGGCACAAAGGGAATGCCGAGCAACTGGCCGTGGGGGTGTTCCAGCGATGCCCCGGCCTCCCGGCCTGCGTTCACGATGGCTTGCGTGTACCGAACGGTGGAGCGACGGGCGTGGTCTTCCATGCGATCGCGAATAGCCGCCATGGCCAACCCAGCTTGCTTGTCGTCGAGGTCGGCCCAACTTCCCGTGTGATCAGGGCTAAACACCAGCACCTCGTGCACCCCACTGGCGGTGGCCTGCGTCCACACCGGCCCAAGGTTCTGCACCCGCAGGGCGTTGTTGCCAACAAAGGCCGGGAACAGGTTTGGCACCACACGAACCTGCCAGCGCCCACTGGCCCCGTAGGTCTCCAGCGCCGGGGGAGTGGCCTCCTCGTTGCCGGGACAGAACGGGCAGAGGCGATCGGGGTCTGATTCCACCGGCGATTGCCGCGAGATCAATTCACCAGGTCGGTCGGCTCGTCCTGTCGACACAGTGACCCAACGACCCGTCAGAGGGTTCAGGCGCAGTTGGCTCATTGGTGGTCGAAAATGCCTCTATGCACAGGCACAAGGTTACCCTGGCCCCAGCCGAAAACGGGGACGCTGGCCGACGAGCAGAGGGTTCCTCGCCGCGGCGCTTCTTCACCTCCGTGGGCCGAGCGCCCCGCCGTCACGCGGGAGGGCCCGCTAGAATCTTTCGGTGGAATGGGTCGTTCGCGATGGGAGCACAACGGTGGATAGCCCGTTCGTCGCGCCTCGGTCCTCACCCCGGTCCCCGATGCCAAGGTTCTCGGCGCCCGCCGCGGCCTCGCTGGTGCCCCCGGCCTGCTGATGTCGGTCTGGCACTATCTCGACCACGCCGCTAGCACCCCGGCCCGCCCCGAGGTCATTGCCGCGTTGGTGCCCTTGCTCACCGAGGGTTACGGCAACCCCTCCGGGGCGCATGCTTTGGCCCGAGCGGCGCGCGCCGCGCTCGATGCCGCCCGGGCGGAGTTGGTGGCGGTGGTGGGTGGCGCCCCCGGTGATGTCGTATTCACCAGCGGTGGCACCGAAGCCGACAACCTGGCGGTGCACGGGGTCTTGGGCACCCGTGGCGGCGTGGCGGTGTGCTCCGCCATTGAACACCATGCCGTGCTCGATCCGGTGAGGGCCGCCGGGGGCCGTGTTGTGCCCGTGGACGAGCGCGGGGTGATCGACCTCGATGCGCTGGCCGACGCGCTCGATTCCAGCGTCAGTTTGGTATCGGTGATGCTCGTAAACAACGAGGTCGGCACGATCCAGCCGCTGGCTGAGGTGGCCGAGGTGGTGCGGGCCCGCGCCCCGGGAGCCGTACTGCACACCGATGCTGCCCAAGCGCTGTGCTGGCTTGATGTGCGTGCCCATACCGAGGCCGCCGACTTGGTTACCATCGCCGCCCACAAATGCGGCGGGCCGAAGGGCACCGGAGCGCTCTTGGTGCGACGGGGTGTGGTGCTGGAGCCGATGTTGCGCGGCGGCGGTCAGGAACGCGACCGCCGCAGCGGTACTCAAGACGTGGCTGGCGCGGTGGCCCTGGCGGCGGCCGCCCGGGCATCGGCGGCCGACCGCGAGGCCCTGGTGGCTCGGGCCACGATCTGGCGGGATGGTTTGGTGGACACCATCCTCGCCGCCATCCCCGGGGCCGTGGAGAGTGCGGCGGTGGATGGTGAGCGGTCCCACTTGGTGGCGGGCATCGCCAACCTCTGTCTTCCCGCGGTGGACAGCGAAGCGTTGCTGTACCTCCTCGAACACGACCACCGCGTGCTGGCGTCGGCCGCATCGAGTTGTGCCAGTGGTGCCCAGGAGCCGTCTCATGTGCTGGCGGCCCTCGGCCTGGATCGCTCCCTGGCGGGCGGTTCCCTGCGCTTGAGCATGGGATGGTCCACTCGGGAGGCGGATGTGGCCGCCGCCACCGTCGGAGTGCTCGAAGCGGCCCCCCGCCTCGCCGCTCACGCTCGTGACGGGGCACCGGCATGACCGCCGCCACCCGTGTCCTGGTGGCGATGTCGGGTGGGGTCGACTCGTCGGTGGCGGCCGCTCTGCTGGTGGAAGCCGGCCACGAGGTGGTGGGCGCCACTCTCAAACTGTGGGGCGGCGACTCGGACTCAGGCTGCTGCTCGGTAGCCGATGTCGACGATGCCCGCTCGGTGGCGCGACGGCTGGGCATCGACCACCACGTGTTCAACTTCGGCGACGATTTCGACCAGCACGTGGTGGCCCCCTACGTCAGCGCTCACGCGGCGGGCCGCACCCCCAACCCCTGCATCGAGTGCAATCGCCATCTCAAGTTCGATCGGCTCTTACGCCGCGCTGATGCCCTTGGCTTCGATGCAGTAGCCACCGGGCACCACGCGCGCATCGTCGAGCGACCCGATGGCACGCGACGCGTCCGGCGGGGGGCCGATCCGAGCAAGGACCAGTCCTATGTGGTGCATGTGCTCGATGCCGCGGGCCTGGCTCGGGTGAGTTTTCCGGTGGGACATCTCAGTAAAAGTGAAGTCCGGGCCGAGGCCACCCGACTCGGCCTCGCCACCGCCGACAAACCCGACAGCCAAGACGTGTGTTTCATCACCGCCACCGGCGGGCGCAGTGCGTTCCTCGCCGACCGCATCGCCACCCGGCCCGGACGCGTGATCGATGCTGCGGGAACCACCGTGGGATTCGTACCCGAGGTGGAATTGGTGACCATCGGCCAACGGCGAGGCCTGGGCCTGGTTGGGGGCAGCGAAGTGGCCTATGTGATCAAGGTGGATGGGCCGGCGGCCACCGTGACCGTCGGCGATGCGGCGGCACTGTTGGTGGACCAAGTGGTGTTGGAGGAGCTTCGTTGGGTGGGTGAAGCGGAGGCCGGCGAACTGCTGGCCCAGACGAGTGCTCATGGAACCCCCCAGCGGTGTCGCGTGGTGGGCACCACCGTGATGTTCGCCAATCCCAGCCGACGGGTGGCCCCCGGCCAGAGCGTGGTGCTTTACGACAACGACGAGGTGGTGGCGGGCGGCATTGTGGCCTGAGCACCTTGGGTGCGGTACCGGATGAGACAGCCCAAGGCGAAGGCCACCATCACTAGGTCCACGACGGTGAGCACGCGTCGCGTTTGTTCCAACGGTTCGCACGGACGGCGGGTTAACTCCCCGGCCTGGCGGGCCTGGCGGGCCGCGGCGCTGGGGATGGGCCGGCTATCGCCGCCGATGATTGCGGGGCAGGTGAAGGTGACCGACGCGGCGGGTTGGTCCTCCGCTACCGCCAAGGGGACGGCATCGGAATACGGCAACGTGGCCCAGAGGGCCACTACGGCCCCGAACAGCACGAGAGCCAAGCTGATTCTGCGGATCAAACGCTGGTGTGGACGCGCTGCAGCCATGCCCGCAGCGTAATCAGTGGCCGCGGTGCCGCCTATCGATGCTGCTTACTCCACCGGGAGGCGACGACGGGTGGCCTCGGCCAAGAGGGCTCCGGGACGGGTGGGAGTAAAGACCACCGACGGCACCGTCACCACCTTCACCGTGCGGTCATTGCGCCGCGGCGCCACCTCCAGCGGCGAGCTCACTACGAGTTCCACGGCCAGTCCCAACGATCCCGCGGTGAGGTCGAGCGTGTCGGGGGGGAGAGGATCACGCGCCGGGCCGAGCCGAGCAATCAGGCGCCGGGGAAACAAGACGGCTTCGTTCATCGTGTGCCGGTCGTGTAGCACCAGGCCGGCCGGTACGAATACCACCCAGCGCCGACTCAAGCCGTGCAGCGCCCGCAGGGCGAACCAGGCGGTTGGTGCACCGATCACCACGACGAGTCCGCCAGCCACCCACTGGCCGGCGGCCAACAGGAGCGGACCGGCCACCACCGGTGTGACGACGGCGATTTCGGCCAGCACGATGGGACCCAGCAGCACCGCGGCGGGCACCCGAAGGGGCAGGCGATACTCATCGCCATAGGCCGAGCCGTTCACAAAGCATTGCCCCGTGAAAGGAGAAAACGCCGCCATCACCGTGAGAGAACCGGCGACTAGGGCCGACACCGAGGCGACGGTGGAGCCCCCGGCCGACGCGGCCCAGATGGCGCTCACCAGCACCGCCGGGGCCGCTACCCGCAGGGCCGTGAGGCTCACGGTACGAGGCACCAGCACGGCCACCAACACCCCCGCCCAGGTGGCCCAGGCCAGCGCCGCCCCGGTGAGGGCAACGGCGCGACTGTGCTGCTCCAGGGAGGCGCCGAGGGCCGGGGCCACCAGCAGCGGCCCGAGCGCCCAGGTAACGCGTGCAGGCCAGGGGCCAGAGAGAACATTCATCGCGGCTGCGAGATTTGCCCACGCGGGGCACCTATGGCCATTCTCATGGCAGACCAACCGGGGGGAATGTGGCTTGGCGGTATCTGATCGAGGGCGAAGCCTGATGGTGGGCATCTTGTCGGGGGTGGCACCGCGATGAACCCGATCGACCTTCCCCGCGGTTTGGCCACCTCCATTGGGAGCCTGCCGCACACCGATCCGGCCCGGGCTGCTGCGCTGGTGTTGGAGCTCCAGCCGCGCCTGCCGGCCGCTCCGTCACTTCCGAACCGCTCCGGCGTCGAGCGCATGATTGCCCAAGCCGCCTGGGGTATCACCGGTGTGCGGGTGCTCGACGACGGTTCCCTCGTCGTAGACGATCCCGCCATCGACCCCCGCCATCCGCTCGCCGAGGAAGGCGTGGATGGGCCACCGTTCGTGGGTCTGCGGTCCTTTCTCGAGGCGGCCGCCGGGCGCCAGGGGCCCATCAAACTGCAACTCACCGGACCAGTGACCCTCGGCATCGCCTTGCTCAACGTGGGGGTGCCGGCGGAACGGGCCTTCGCGGTGGCGGGGTCGGCGGTTCGCTCTCGGGCCCGCTCGTTGCTCGCCGCCGCCACCCATGCCGCGCCGATGGCGCCGCTGGTGGTTTTCCTCGATGAGCCCGGTCTCGTCGCGGCCATGCATCCCAGTTTTCCCTTCGAGTCCAATCGCACCATCGACCTCATCTCCGGTGCCCTGGCCACCATCGAGCCCCATGCCGTCACCGGGTTGCACTGTTGCGGCCCCACCGATTGGGGAGCGGTGCTCCAGTCCGGTCCGCAGATCCTCTCACTCCCACTGGCCTCTGGGGCCGTGGAGCAGGTGGGGGCGATCAGCGCGTTTCTCGACCGTGATGGATGGGTGGCGTGGGGCGCCGTGCCCACCACCGGCCCGCTTGGTTCGGCTCCCGACCGCCTCTGGCACGCGTTGTCCACGGAATGGCGCGGGCTTACCGGGGGTGGCTGTGATCCGGTGCGCTTACGCGAACAGGCCATGGTCACCCCGGCCTGTGGTCTCGCCACCCATGGCGAGGAACAGGCCGAGCGGGTGCTCTCCTTCACAAACCAGGTGGCCCGGCATCTCGAAACCCAGACCCACGGCATGCACCTCACCGTCGGAGCCTGATCGCCGGTCCTGGCGCGAAGCGGGCGGTTCCCCGGCATCGCTACGCTCCCCTTATGGCTGACCCGACCACCCTCGACTCGGCCCGACAGCGGTACGACGAGGTGTGCCGCACCGTGCGCGAGGCGCGCTATCGGTACTACGTGTTGTCGGACCTGGCGATGCCTGATGCCACCTTCGACGAATTGCTGCGCGAACTGGAATCCATCGAAGCCAGCCATCCGGTGCTGGCCCGCGCCGACTCCCCGCTGCGGCAGGTGGGCTCGCCCCTCGATGAGGCCTTTCCGCCCGTCGATCATCTCGAACCGATGTTGTCGCTGGACAACGCGTTCAGCGAAGACGAACTCCGCGCCTGGGCGGACCGGGTGGCGCGGGGCCTGCCGGAGGGCAGCGTGATCGAGTGGGCCTGCGAACTCAAGATCGATGGCATCGCCATCAACTGCGTCTATCGCCGGGGCGTGTTGGAAGTGGGGGCCACCCGTGGCAACGGGGTGCGGGGCGAAACGGTGACCCAGCAACTGCTCACCATCGAGGATCTGCCCTATCGCCTGACCGACGATCAGCCCCCCGAGGTGGTGGAGATACGCGGCGAGGTGTACTACCCGGTGGAGAAGTTCAACCGCATGAACGAGGAACGCATCGAACGTGGCGAACCCGCCTTCATGAACCCGCGCAACGCCGCCTCGGGCGCGCTGCGCCAGAAGGATCCCGAGGTGGTGCGGGAGCGGCCATTGGCGATGTGGGTGCACGGACTCGGCCATCTGGAGGGGCGGAGGTTCAGCACCTACTCGGAGTATCTCCAGTGGGTGAGGAGCGCCGGGCTGCCGGTCCCGGAAGCCTCCACGCGGGTGGCCACCATCGATGAGGTGTGGGCGCTCATCGACGACTTCACGGCCCGCCGTCATCTCTTTGGTTTCGAGGTGGACGGGGTGGTGATCAAGGTGGACGGGATGGACCAGCGCGAGGTGCTGGGTTCCACCGCCCGAGCCCCCCGCTGGGCCATCGCCTACAAGATGCCGCCGATCGAGGCGGAGACACAGTTGCTGGGCATCGAGGTGAACGTGGGGCGCACCGGAAAAGTGACCCCGTTTGCGGTGCTCGAACCGGTGGCGGTGGCCGGGGTCACCATTACCAAAGCCACCCTCCACAACGAGATTCAGGTGCAGGCCAAGGATGTGCGCGTGGGCGACACGGTCATCGTGCGACGGGCGGGTGATGTGATTCCTGAGGTGGTGGGGAGTATCAAGGAACGCCGCCCGGCCGGGACGGCGGAGTGGCAGATGCCCACCGCGTGCCCCGCGTGTGGCCAGCCGCTCCTGCGTCCAAAGGGCGAAGCTCACCATTTCTGCGAGAACCAGGAGTGTCCCCGCCGTATCGAAGCATCGCTGGTGCATCTTGCCTCCCGTGGTGCTCTCGACATCGAGGGCCTGGGCGACAAGACGGTGGCGGAGTTTCGCCAGCAGGGGTGGTTGGAGGATCTCGCGGACGTGTTCCGTCTGCCCGACCGTCGGGAGGATCTTCTGGGTCTGCCCCGGTGGAAGGCCACGCGGGTCGACAACCTCATCGAGGGCATCCAGGCCGGATTGCAGCGTCCCGTGGAACGACTACTGGTGGCGCTCAACATCAACCACGTGGGCCCGACGGTGGCCAAAGATCTGGTGCGTCACCTGCGCACCCTCGATGGGATCCAAGCGGCTTCATCCGAGGAGATGGCGGCGCTGACGGGTATCGGACCGGTCATCGCCGCCGCTGTGCGGGCGTGGTTCGATTCGCCCCGCCACGTGGCGCTGGTGCGCGACCTCGTGGCGTTGGGGGTGCGCACCGACACCGACCTCGCCGAACCGGCCGCGGTGGCGGTGTTGCCGTTGGCGGGGATGACGCTGGTGGCGACCGGCACCTTGGTCGCGTTCACTCGCGACCAGGTGAAGGAACAGCTCGAGGCCCTGGGGGCGAAAGTGAGTGGCACCGTGTCGGCCACCACCGCTGCGCTGATCGCCGGGGCCGACGGGGGTTCCAAGCAGGACAAAGCTGAGGCCAAGGGAGTGCCGGTGCTCGATGAAGCGGCGTTCGTGCGCCTACTGGCCGGCGAGACCCTGGCGGCCATTCTGGCCGGGGAATGACCCCCGCTCAGCTCGCCTCGAAGCACCACTGGAAGGTCTGATCGCGAAGGCCGCGGCCCTCCGAAGACTTCCAGACGGTGGCTACCACGCAGTTCTCCCCGGCGAGCAGTTCGTTGATCACCGAACCTTCACTGGGCTTGAAGAACACCTGGTTCTGCTGGGGAACGAGCCGGAGTTCCTCGGTGGGGATGTCCACCCCGTTCACCGTGAGGGCTCCCTCGTAGCCGGGGGCTAGGTCGACCCCCACCTCGAACTGCTGCACCACTTCGTCGCCTGTCCCAGGAATGAGTGCCTCCACCACATCGGGGCGCCCCGATACCGTGACCGGCTCTTGCTCTCCGGTCTGGGTGGCCTGCACCCCCGCCACGATGGCGGCCGCGGCGGCGAGCACCGCCACCGCGATGATGACCCGGTAGACGGCGGTGGGCAGGGGCGCTCGACGGCCCGCCAGGGGGTCGGCCAGGGGCTCGGCGGCGGCGTCGGCGGCGGGCTCGGGGGTATCAGGGGGGTCGTCGGCAGGCATCGGGATCAGTCTGGCCCTCCAAACGCCGGAAGGGTGCACCGGGACCGAATGGGCAGGGAGTATCCTCGTGTTTGTGGTCATGTCCCGTATGACGGACCAAATCGGTCGAGTTCTCAGCGGGCGCTATCGGCTCATCGCTCCCATCGGTACCGGCTCGTCAGCCCAGGTGTTTTTGGCTGACGACGTTCGGCTCCGGCGTCGGGTGGCGGTGAAGATTCTGCACGCAGCGCTCGCCGAGGACGACGCTTTCCTCCGGCGCTTCCGGGCGGAGGCGCAGGCCGCCGCGGCCCTGAATCATCCCAACATCGTGGCCGTCTACGACTGGGGCGACGACGACGGCGCGCCCTACATCGTGACGGAGTATCTCGGTGGGGGCAGCCTGCGCACCATGTTGGACTCGGGGTTTCGGCTCACCCCTTCGCAGGCACTGATGGTGGGCCTTGAGGCCACCCGGGCGCTCGATTACGCCCATCGTCGCGGCTTCGTGCACCGCGATATCAAACCGGCCAACCTGCTCTTCGGCGACGATGCTCGCCTGCGGGTAGCGGACTTCGGTCTAGCGCGTGCCATTGCCGAGGCGGCGTGGACCGAGCCGCAGGGAGCGGTGCTGGGCACCGCCCGCTACGCCTCACCGGAACAGGCCCAGGGGCAGTCGGTGGATGGGCGAGCCGATGTGTATTCCCTTGGTCTGGTGCTGATCGAATGTGTCACCGGGCGGGTTCCCTTCTCCGCCGACACCACCATTGCCACGCTCATGGCCCGCGTTGGCGTGGCGGTGGAGGTGTCCGATGCGCTCGGTGCGTTGCAGAAGCCGCTGGAGCGAGCGGGCCTTCCCGACCCCGCCGATCGCCCCGACGCGGGCGAGTTGGCCATTGCCCTCATGGCCAGTGCCGAGGACCTCCCCCGGCCAGCACCGCTGGTATTGGCGTCCCTGCATCCGGTGGTGGACCTCACCCAGGACGGCACCAATGCTGATCCCACCTTGCTCGGTCTGTCGTCGGTTGCGACCCCGGGGCAGGAGGGGGCCGGTGACGCCGATGCCGGCGGTCCGCTGCCCGGCGAGCCGCCGGACTATCTCGATGATGCCCTCGACGCCAGTCCGCCGGAGCGCCCGAAGCGCCGGTGGCCGAAAGTAGTTCTCGCTACGTTGCTGGTGGTGCTGCTGGCGGGAGCGGGCGTGTGGGGCTACGGCCAGGCCCGCACCCCAAGCTATCCCGTACCCATGTTGGTGGGCCTCACGGAGGCGGCGGCGCGTGCGGAGGTGGAGCCGTTCGGTTTCACGATCGACATACGCCCGATCCGGGTAGATGGCAGCCAACCGGGCGAGGTTCTTCGCACCGATCCGGCAGCGGGCAAGGATCTTCGTGAGGGCTCCACGTTGGCGTTGTACGTCTCGCTGGGCAACACCCCGGCCCCTGTTCCCACCGACCTCGTGGGGATGTCGATCGCCGATGCCACCCAGCGTCTCACCGATGCCGGTGGTTTTACCCCCGCCGTCACGGAGGTGAACGACGAGAAAGTGGCGGCCGGGGTTGTGATGGCCCTGGGTGCGGATGTGCCTGCCGAACTTCCCAAGGGTTCCGAGGTGCCGCTCACCGTGTCGAAGGGTCCGGTGCCGCGTGTCATCCCGGCCGGACTGACCGGTGGTACCTACGAGGCCGCCGCCGTTGCTCTCCAGTCGGTCCAACTGTTGGCGAAACAGGTGGATGAGTTCAGCGACAACGTGGCGGTGGGTGTCGTGATTGCCCTTCGCCCGGGTGAGGGTGCCTCGGCGCCGCGCGACAGCACCGTGGAGGTGGCGGTCTCCAAGGGCCCTGATTTGGTGGTTGTCCCCTCGGTTGATGGCCTCACGCTTGATCAGGCCATCGCCAAGATTGAGGCGGCCGGGTTGGTGGTGGGCGATGTAGCCGGCCCCGCTCGCGGTACGCCCTTCACCACCAACCCCGAGCCCAATGAGAAGGTCAAGCGCAAAGCCACGGTGGATATTTATTTACGCCGGTAGGTCCCCCGTCGGCGAGGTGTTCCCGGTGTAGGGTCGAAACGCTGGCCTACCTCGCTCGCTGGGGCGGTGCGCTGGACGTGGCGCTCCCCAGCCGCTGCGATGAGGCCGCCGCTCCAGCCAGCGGGGTCGGTTATTGTTCGACGGTTGAATAGCCTGATGGCCGTGCCGTCGCTCGATGCCAGCCAACTCCACCAAGCATCGTTTGGCGTGTCCGGGGCGCACGGCGCCGCCGTCACCTCGAGCTCGCAACGGTGGCGCCACCACCTGCAGGGCAGGATCGCCACGAGCCCGCGTTACCCGTGGATTGCGCTGGCGGTGGTGCTCTTCGGCCTGTTCTCGGTGGGGTTCACCATCACGATCCTGTCGGTGTCGATCCCCAGCATCGCGGCCGAGTTCGATAGCAATGTGAGCACGATCACTTGGGTAGTAATCGGCCCGCTGTTGGCCTTTGCGGTGGCGGGCCCCGCCATGGGAAAACTCGGTGATCTCTACGGTCATCGCCGGGCCTATTGCTGGTCGATGGCCTCTGTGGGCATGTTTGCCGCCCTCACGGCCGTGTCGTGGAATGCCGGATCGCTGATCGGCTTTCGTACGATGGGAGCCGCCACCGGGGCGGCCGTGGGGCCGGCGTCCATCGCCATGATCAACCGCATGTTTCCCCGGGAGCGGCGCGTGCAGGCCATGGGGTACTGGTCCATGGTGGGAGCCGGTGGTCCGGTGATCGGTGTGGTGGCGGGTGGGCCGATCGTGGAAGCGTTTGGCTGGCGATGGATCTTCATTGCCCAGGTTCCGCTGACCTTCATTGGGCTCGCACTGGCGTTTGTCCTGCTCCCCGAGACCGAACGTCGGGAGCGGGTGGCCTTCGACTGGCGGGGAGCCCTCGTGCTGACCGCGGGGGCTACGTCATTACTCTTCGCCATCAACCGGGGTCCGCTATGGGGATGGTCGGATCCCTTCATTCTCGCCGGCCTGGGGTTGGCGCCGGTGGCGGTGGCGGCGTTCATCTTTTTGGAAGCGCGGGTGCCCTCTCCGCTGCTGCCGTTGGCCTACCTCCGTCGCCACAACTTCACCTTCGCCATCATCACGCAGTTCTTCACCAACTTCGCCTACATGGGCGGCTTCGTGATCACCCCGATCTTCCTCTACACGGTGTTCGGCTATCCCGAAACAAAAGTTGGCGGTCTGATGATCGCCCGTCCCCTCGCCTTTGCGATTACGGGGCCGCTGGCGGGCTACCTGGCGCTGCGGGTGGGGGAGCGCACCGCCGCCGTGGCGGGGTCGATGTGCGTGGTGGCCTCGATGGTGGCCCTGTCGTCGGTGGCCCCGGGCACGTCAGACCTCGTGATCATCGCGGCGCTGGCGTTGTCGGGTATTGGCCTCGGGTGTTCGGCGCCGGCGCTGGCGGCGAGCATGGTGAATTCGGTAGAGGACCACGACATCGGAGTGGCGGGCGCGTTTCAGCAGATGATGACGCAACTCGGGGTGGTAATCGGTATTCAGGTGATGCTCACCGTCTCGGTGGTGCGGACGGCCGCGGTAGGTGAGGTGCCGGCCTACGGCGAGGCCTACCTGGTGGGCGGGGCCATGGCGGCGGTGGGGGTGGTGACGGCCTGTTTCGTTCGATCCAGCAACCGAAGCGTTCCCGAGTCTCCCGTCAGCTTGCCCACGGCCTCGGTTGAAACGATGTTGGTCTGAGGACCGAATCAGTCGGAGGTGATGGCCTGAATCTTGGCGGCCACTTTCAGGGCAACGGGATCTGGGGTGACTTGCTGCATCGCCATCAACCTGGTCATGTCGCCCTGGACCTTGATCTTCCCGGCCATGAACGCCTGCATACCCACCTGGGGGTTGCCCTCCACGAGGATCGCTTTGGCGGTGGCGTAGTCGAGGGTCACGGTGAGGTCGGGCTGGTCTAAATGCCCCAGATCCATGTCGGTCTTACCGTCGGAGGTATCGAGGTGGGCGTCGATGGTGCCCGAGCCGAAGGGAACCTCGGTGATGACCTGGTTCATACGCACGGCGTGGGCGGGGGCGGCGAGGGTGTCGGCGTATTCGGCCCGGATCTGGTGGGCGGCCGCCAGCCATTCGCTGGAGAGAAAGGGGTACTGGGCCATGGTGAGGTTTCCTGGAGGTCGCAGTTTGGTGGGTGTGGCGGACGGTAGCACCGCCCGGCTCGGCGGGTCGGCGCCCCTCCCCGTCGCGGCCGCCTGAGCCCAGCGTGTTTCAGACCCGGGCGGGGATGGCGGTTACCTGCCGCAGGGCATCGCGTACCGACGCATCGCCGGAGGCGACGGAGTGCACCACATAGCGAGCCACGAACGCCGCCAACTCGGGGAGTGAGAGGTCGAGGCGGCCGGTGCGGTGGACCCGGGAGTAGTGGCCCACCGACCCCACCACGCCCAGTGCGAGCAGCATGGGGTTCTCCTCCCGAATGGTGCCATTGCGTTGGCCGGCTTTGATGAGTTGCACCATGTCTTTGATGTGTTGCTGGGTGCCCTGGCGCATGACGTCAACGAAGTTGCGGCCTTCCTCCTCGAGGAGTGAGAAGTAGGGCGCGTGCTCGGCCATGAAGATCACCGAACTTTCGGTACCCCGGTAGAGGTTCACCAGTGGGGTGGCATCGGGATCGAGGGCGGCGCCTTGTTGGCGGCGGAGATTGAGACGAATGCTGCCGGCCAACTCTTTGAAGAGGGCTTCTTTGTTCTCGAAGTACCAATAGAACAGGCCCTTGGCTACGCCGGCGGCCCGCACGATGTCGATGACCCGAGTTTCGGCGTAGCCGCGCTCGGCGAAGAGTTCGGCGGCGCAATCGAGCAACTGCTGTTTGCGCTCCATGCCTTGTGCGGTGAGCCTTCGGTCGGGTTCCATAGGCCCAGAGCGTGCCCCAATCTTGACCCGACGGTCAATCGCCGCCCAGTCCGGTGCTACCGTCGCAGGCATGGCGGCGAGCACTCGGCCCGAGCGGATCGCTGACCGCACGAGAAACCCCAAATGGAAGAACCCGCCTCTGCTGATCGACATGTCGATCTGCATCAACTGCGACACCTGTATTCGGCATTGTCCGCCCCAGTTCGGCGCCATTTTCAACCACGGACTCGATGTGATCATCATTCCCGAACTCTGCTCGGGCTGCGATAAGTGCCTCGATCCTTGTCCGGTGGACTGCATTTACCCGGATCCGGACTGGACGCCCGCCGTCGATAGTTGGTGGCAAGAGCAGAGCAGCGACGACCCGTACCGCTGAGAACGGGGCGCTACCATGCCGGGATGCCTCGCACTCCCGCCGACGATGTTCACCCGATCCTGCCTGGTTGTGAAGCGTGGTCGTCGCCCGGCGGTGGCCGCCATGGCGCGCTGGTGCTCCACGGCTTCACCGGTAACCCGCTCTCCATGCGGCCCTTGGCCGAAGCCCTCGCCGACGCTGGTTTCAACGTGGAGATGCCCCGCCTGCCCGGCCATGGCACGAGCATCGAAGACATGGTGCACACCGCATGGGACGACTGGCGCGCCGAGGCTGAGCGTTCGCTCGATGCCCTGGCGGCTCGCTCCCCGGAGGGCCGTTGCATCGTGGTGGGCCTTTCGATGGGGGGTGCCCTCACCGCCGCGGTGGCCGAAGGTCATCCCGAACTGGCGGGCATCGTGTTGATCAACGCACCGGTGGCGGTTCCGGCGGAGATGGTGACGGCGGTGGCGGCGATGCTGGATGGCGGCATGGAAACCATGGAGTCCATCGGCGGCGACATTGCCGATCCCGCTTCCGAGGAGTTGTCCTACGACGCCACCCCCCTACGAGCCCTGCTTACCATGATGGAAGCGGGAAAGCAGGTGCGGGAACACCTGGGGGAGATCACGATGCCGACCCTGGTGATCACCAGTCGGCAGGACCATGTGGTGAACCCCGAGGACAGCAACATCCTGGCCGCGGAAATCCAGGGCCCGGTGGAGCACCTCTGGCTCGAGAAGAGCTATCACGTCGCCACGCTGGACTACGACCGAGCCGAGGTTGAGTCGGCCACGGTGGCCTTTGCTCGGAAGGTCACCGCGGGCTGAGGGGCCCGGCCCCGGCGGGGTTGGTGGGGCCCCCGACCACGCCTATTAGCGTGACGGCCCATGGACATCGTGTCGGCCCTGTTTAGCGAGGATCTGCAGTTGCGGGAGGCACCCGGTCCCTCTACGCGTATCGATTTGAACGGCATCATGTTTTCCATGGCCGCACCGGAGCCCGCGCCAGTCACCGTCACTCCCCATCTCATCGTGCTGGTGCGCTGCCGCGCCGAGGAGGTGGGTGAGGGAGTACTGGTGGTGGAGTTTCGCGACGAGGCCGGGGAGCAGGTGGCCCGCAACGCCTCACCTTTCACGGTGGAGCCGGGGAAGTTCACCTATCGGTTGGTGCGGGCCGAACTCACCTACGCCACCACCCCTTCCACCATCGAAGCGCATTGTCGCGTGGGGCCGGGCCCGGTGACGGTGGTGCCCCTCACCTTGTTGCCACCGGTGAGCTGATCTCTCCACTTCCGCTGCGGGTGTTTCAGGAGACTTCGGCCGCGGCGGCGGTGAACTGCGAGTTGTAGAGGTGGAAGTAGGGCCCATCGTGGCTGAGTAGGTCGTCGTGATGGCCCTGCTCCACAATGCGGCCGTCCTCCATCACCAGGATCACATCGGCGCCCCGGATCGTGGAGAGCCGGTGGGCGATCACAAAGCTCGTGCGGTCTACCCGCAGAGCGTTCATGGCCTCTTGGATGAGCACCTCGGTGCGCGTGTCGACAGAACTGGTGGCTTCGTCGAGGATGAGGATGGCCGGTTGGGACAGGAAGGCTCGGGCGATGGTGATCAACTGTTTTTGTCCCGCCGAGATGTTGTCGCCCTCCTCGTTGATGACGGTGTCGTAGCCGTCGGGCAGGGTGGCCACAAAATGGTCGACGTAGGTGGATCGCGCCGCCGCGAGAATCTGCTCCTCCGACGCACCGGGTTGGCCGTAGGCGATGTTCTCGCGAATGGTCCCTCCGAAGAGCCACGTGTCCTGGAGCACCATGCCGATGTCGCGGCGCAGCGTCCGTCTCGGGATGCGGGCGATGTCGCGTCCATCGAGGGTGATGCGACCTCCGTCGAGGTCGTAGAATCGCATGATGAGGTTCACCAGGGTGGTCTTCCCGGCCCCGGTAGGGCCCACGATGGCGATGGTCTGCCCTGGTTCGGCCACGAGGGAGAGATGTTCGATGAGGGGGCGGTCGGGATCGTAGGAGAAGGACACGTCTTCGAAGGCGACCCGGCCGGCGATGGGGGCCAGGGGGGCGCTATCGATCGGATCGGGCGACTCTTCCTCACTGTCGAGCAGTTCGAGCACCCGCTCGAGGGAGGCGATCCCCGACTGGAAAACGTTGAGCATCGAAGCCAACTGGGTGAGGGGCATTGAGAAGGTGCGCGAGTACTGAATAAAGGCCTGGACATTGCCGATCGAGACACTGCCGGTCGCCACCCGCATCCCGCCGACCACCGCCACGAGTACGTATTGGATGTTGCCGAGGAACATCGTGAGCGGCTGCATCAGGCTGGACATGAACTGGGCGCCGAAAGCGGCCTCGAAGAGCGTGTCGTTGGTGGTCGCGAAGCGGCTTTCCACCTCCGGCTGGCGACCAAAGGCTTGCACGATGGCGTGGCCGGTGAAGGCCTCCTCGATCTGACCGTTAAGGGTGCCCGTAGCGCCCCACTGGGCGAGGTATTTCGGGCGGGCCCGAGAGGCCACCTTCTTCATGCCAAAGACCGAAATGGGAACGGTGGTGAGGGCGACTAGGGCCAGTGGTGGGGAGATCAGGATCATCATGGCGGCCACGCCGATCAGCAGAAGTACCGACGTCAGCATTTGGCTCAAGGTCTGCTGCAGGCTCTGGGCCAGATTGTCGAGGTCGTTGGTCACTCGGCTGAGGAGGTCACCGCGGGCCTGGCGGTCGATGTAGCGAAGCGGCAGCGCGTGCACCTTGGCTTCAGCCTGCAGGCGCAGTCGGTGCATGAGTCGCTGCACCACACCGGCGATCATCCATGCCGTGGCCAGGGAAAGCAGTGCCGAACCGGCGTAGAGAGCGATTGCGTGGCGGAGCACGCGATGGAGCTCGTTGATGTCGATGCCGGCGGGACTGCGCATTCCTCGCACGATCACGTCGGTGCCGTGGCCGAGCACGCGCGGTCCGATCACGTTGAGGGTGGCGCTTACGATGGCGGTGATCGCCACCAGCACCAGCACGGGCCGTTCCGGGCCCAGCAGCTGGACCAGGCGGCGGATCGCCACGGTGAACTCGCTGGACTTCTCGGTGGGCATGCCGGCGGAGTTCCAGCGGCTCGCCGCTCGGGTGTCGGGGGCGGTGAGGTCGATCTTCGGGTCGTCGGTGTCGGTGCTCATGCGGCGGACCGTTCCCCGATCTGGGACTGCACGATCTCGGCGTAGGTGGGGCAATCAGCCAGGAGTTCGGCGTGCGTCCCCCGACCCACGAGCCGGCCATCCTCGAGCACGAGGATGGCATCCGCGGTGGCGATGGTGGATACCCGCTGCGCCACGATCACTACCGCCGCATCGGCGGTGTAGGGCACCAGGGCGGCGCGAAGGTTGGCATCGGTGGTGAGGTCTAGTGCCGAGAACGAGTCGTCGAACAAGTAGATCGATGGTCGTCGCACCAGCGCACGAGCAATGGACAGCCGCTGGCGTTGTCCGCCCGACACGTTGGCACCGCCTTGGTCGATGCGGGCCTCCAGAGCGCCCGGCATGGCTCGCACGAAGTCGGCGGCCTGGGCCACCTCGAGGGCCTCCCACATTTCCTCCTCGGTGGCATCGGGCTTGCTGAAACGAAGGTTGCTGGCCACCGTGCCGGAGAACAAATACGGGGTTTGGGGTACGAGGCCGATGCAGTTCGAGAGGCGCTCTGGTTCCAGATCACGTACGTCCACGCCGTCGACCAGCACCGTGCCCGAGGTGACATCGAACAGACGGGGCACCAGGCCCACCAGGGTGGTTTTCCCGGCCCCGGTGCTGCCCACGATGGCGGTGGTGTGGCCCGGGGTGGTGATGAAACTCAGGTCGCTGAGCACGGGTTTCTCGGCGCCGGGGTAGTGAAACCCAACCTCGCGCATCTCGAGGGTGCCGAGACGAGGGACGTTGCGCACCGGGGAGAGCGGGGGAGCCACGGAGGGGTCGGTGTGGAGGACTTCGGTGATTCGATTGCTCGAGACCGAGGCGCGGGGCACCATCGAGATCGTGAAGGTGGCCATCACCACCGACATCAGAATCTGCACGAGATAGCTCAGGTAGGCGATGAGCGACCCCACCTCAATTCGGCCGCTGCTCACCTCGTAGGCCCCGATCCACAGCACGGCCACGCTGGAGACGTTGATGAGCAGGTTGATGATGGGGAACATGGCCGACATCAGGCGTCCACCGCGCAGCGCGGTGGAGGTGAGATCGGCGCTCGCCTCGGCGAAGCGGGCTTGCTCTTGGGGTTCCCGCACGAAGGACCGCACCACCCGTATGCCGGTGATCTGCTCGCGCATCACGCGATTAATGTGGTCGATTTGGTCCTGCATCTTGCGGAAGGCCGGCACCATCTGGCTCACAATGACACCGAGCACGATGGCGGCGACGGGCATGGCGAACAGCATCACGACCGACAGCGCGATGTCTTGACGCAGGGCCATGTACAGGCCCACCACGATGGTGATGGGGGCCGCCACGGCCATGGTGCAGGCCATGACCACGAGCATCTGTACCTGTTGGACGTCGTTGGTGATGCGGGTGATGAGCGAGGGCGCTCCGAAGGTGCCTACCTCTTGCGCGGAGAAGTTGTTGACCTGGTGAAAGAGGTTGGTGCGCAGGTCTCGGCCGAAATTCATGGCCACCTTGGCTCCGAAGCGCACTGCCAAAACGGCGAAGATCACCTGAATGATGGAGAACATGAGCATGAGGGCACCGCGGGAGCGGATGTAGGCGTTGTTGCCCGTGAGCACGCCCTGGTCCACGATCTCGGCGTTGAGCCCGGGGAGCATGAGTGCCGCCGCCGACTGCACCGTCTGCAACACGACGACGAGAAGGAGGATCGAACGGTAGGGCCGAAGGTGCGAGCGCAGGAGGTGGATCAGCACGGGGACCGCCATGCGATGCCGTAGAGAAACATGGTGGCGATCTCCGCCGGCGAGATGGGTTGCTCGACCAGCATCGGATGGCTGGTGGCGAGCGTGACGGCCCGTAGGCGCCGCGCCGCTTCCACCGGGGGGACGGTGATGGTGTGGTGGTGGGCCTGGAACAGGGCCGCCAAGGCAGGACTGTCGGTCATGGGACGGTGAACCCGATCGTGGAACTGCGGGCCTACGCTGGCCATGAGGCGCCAGATTTCGATGGCCCGTCGTTGCAGCAGTTCGATGGCGGCGGTGAGGATGACCTCCAGGGGAGCGGAGGGGTCGACCGCTTCGAGGGCCCGTTCGAGGGGGGTTGGATCCACGGTTTCGTCGATGACGGCCTCGATCAACTCGTCCTTGTCGGTGAACACCCGAAAGATCGTTCCCTCGGCGATGCCGGCGGCTTCGGCGATCTGCCGGGTGGTGACCATGGCGTCGTTTTCCAGGAGGAGGGCCCGAGTGGCTCCGATGACGGCGGCGCGCCGCTCACGGGGCGCCATGGCCGGGGCCCGGGGGTGCCGCTTGGATTCGGTGGCCTCGGTCATTCGGTTGACGGTATCTGAGTGAGCACTCACTCACACAACTCGCCCGGGCTGCGCCGGGTCAGGGGGCCCGCATGCCCCGCCCGGGGCGGGGATCAGTTCGGGGTGGGGCGGGGGCCGGCGGTCATCTCCACCACGCCGAGGGCCGTTTCGATCCAGGTTTCGAAGGTGCGAGTCTGATCCCAGAGGTCGAGGTACAAGGCGGCATCCTCGCCCACTGGCTGCTGGAGCGGAGTGGCCGGATCGGTGCTGGCCGCCACGATGGCGTCGGCCACGATCTCCGCATCGGCGCCGCTGTTGACGCTGCTGTCCATGAAGTCGTTCCACCAACGCGCATCGGCTTCGTAGGCCGACCCGGCGATGCCGTCGTCGGTGGCATCGCTGTTGGCGGTGATCTGGGTGGCGAAAAAGCCGGGCGCCACGCACACGACCCGCACCCCGTAGGGCCCCACTTCGGTGAGGAGTGCCTCGCTGAGGGCGCCGAGCGCGTGCTTCGAAGCGGCGTACATCCCGGTGTAGAGCGCACCGGGAATAAGGCCGCTGAGCGACGTGACGTTGATGATCACTCCGGCCCGGCGTTCCCGCATGGAGGGAAGCACGCCGCGAATCATGCGCACAGCCCCCCAGAAGTTGGTGTCCATGAGGGATTGCGCAGCCGCCATGGGCATCGTCTCCACGGGGCCGCCAAACCCCACCCCGGCGTTGTTCACGAGCACGTCGATCGCACCGTGGCGTTGGGTGATCGCGGCAATGGCCTGGGCTACCGACTCGTCATCAGTCACGTCGAGGACTTCCACCTCCACCGTCACACCAATCTCGGCGGCTCGTGTCCGAAGGACATCGGCTTTGCCGAGGTTGCGCATCGTGGCGCAGACCGTGTCGCCCCGTCGGGCGAAGGCGAGGGCTGCCTCGAGGCCGAACCCACTGCTACATCCCGTGATGACGACGACAGCCACGACGACTACTCCATGTTCGACGGGCGCGTGGGCGCGCCACTGGGACCCACATCGTAGCGAGCGGCCCGCCGGGGTGGGTTTGCTCCCGGGCATTCCTGAGGTGGGGGATCCCGCCCCTACGATGGGGCCATGGCATCGCTGTCGCGTGAGGAAGTAGTCCATGTCGCCAAGTTGGCTCGGTTGGAGTTGAGCGATGAGCAGATCGACACCTTCACCCCCCAACTGGCGGCGATTTTGGCCAATGCGGCCGATGTCGAGGCCCTCGACCTCGATGACGTGGCCCCCACGTCGCACCCCTACCCGCTCACGAACGTGTGGCGTCCCGACGTGGTGCGCCACGCTGGGGTGCGCGATGCGGTGCTGGCGGCGGCCCCGGCCGCGCAGGATGGCATGTTCCGCGTGCCGTCGGTGCTGGGGGATGCACCGTGAGCGCCCTGGAGATCGCGGCGGCGGTGCGAGCCGGTGAGCGCACCGCTCGCGCCGTGATGGAAGAGCACCTGTCGCTCATCGGGGCGCGCGAGGCCGAGTTGCATGCCTTCAACCTGGTGACCTCCGAGCAGGCACTGGCCGCCGCTGATGCGGTGGACGCCCGGGTGGCCGCCGGTGATGACCCCGGACCCCTGGCGGGGGTGCCGATTGCCCTGAAGGACAACCTCTGCACCACCGGCATACCCACCACGTGTTCATCCAAGATCCTCGCCGGGTGGAAGCCCCCCTATGACGCGACCGTGGTGGAGCGACTGACCGCTGCCGGGGCGATCTCAGTGGGAAAAACGAACCTCGATGAGTTCGCCATGGGGTCCTCGACGGAAAACTCCGCCTTCGGGCCGTCCAAGAATCCCCACGACATCACCAAGGTTCCCGGGGGCTCCTCGGGCGGAAGCGCGGTGGCGGTGGCAGCGGGGTTTGCCCCCTTGGCCCTCGGTTCGGATACCGGCGGTTCGATCCGTCAACCCGCCGCCCTGTGCGGGGTGGTGGGGGTCAAACCCACCTACGGGCGGGTGTCTCGCTATGGCCTCGTGGCCTTCGCTTCGAGTCTCGACCAGATTGGACCGTTCGCCACCACGGTGGCCGATGCGGCCGCTCTCTACGAGGTAATCGCCGGTTACGACCCACGCGACAGCACGTCGATTCCCGAGGCGTTGCCCCCGGTGCTGCCTCGCCTCAGCGCCGGCGTGGCCGGGCTGCGGGTGGGGTTGGTGACCGAATTGTGCCAGGCCGAGGGCATCGCCCCCGATGTGTCGGCCCGGGTGGCGGCGGCGGCCGAGGCGCTGAGCGAGGCGGGGGCCAAGGTGGAGGAGGTGTCGGTACCGGCGGTGATCTACGGCCTGTCCGCCTATTACCTCATTGCGCCCGCCGAGGCCTCGAGCAATCTGGCCCGCTACGACGGGGTGCGCTACGGCCTGCGGGTGGATGCACCCACCACGGCAGAGATGTATGACCGAACCCGCACAGAGGGCTTCGGGCCGGAGGTTCTGCGGCGCATCATGCTCGGCACCTATGCCCTGTCGGCGGGCTACTACGACGCCTATTACGGCAAGGCCCAGAAGGTTCGCACCCTCATCATCCGCGATTTCCAAGCCGCTTATGAGCGCTTTGACGTACTCATCTCGCCCACGGCACCCACCACTGCGTTCGCGCTGGGCGCCAAGGCCGATCCGCTGGCGATGTACCTAAATGACATCTGCACGATTCCATCCAACCTGGCCGGCCACCCCGCCATGTCGGTGCCCTTCGGCGTCGGGGCCGATGGGCTCCCGGTGGGGGTGCAGATCATGGCCAACGCGCTCGATGAAGTGACCATGTTCCAAGTGGCCGCCACCCTTGAAGGAGCCATGGCATGACCCCCTCCACCCCCTCCCCGAATGCCTCGGTCCTCCCCGAGGGCTGGGGGATGGTGATCGGACTCGAGGTGCACTGCGAGTTGGCCACCGCCACCAAGTTGTTCTGTTGTTGCCCCAACCACTTTGGCGATCAGCCCAACGCCAACACCTGCCCCACCTGCCTGGGCTTGCCGGGTTCGTTGCCGGTGCTCAACGAGAAGGCCGTGGAGCTGGCGATGCGGCTCGGCCGCGCCCTCAACTGCGACGTCAAACGCTCCGTGTTTTCTCGCAAGAACTACTTCTACCCCGACCAGCCCAAGGACTATCAGGTCACCCAGTACGATCTCCCCACCAACCTGGGGGGCCACCTGGATCTTCCGTCGGGCGCCCGAATCGGTATCACCCGCGCCCACATCGAAGAAGACACCGGCAAACTCAACCACGTGGGGGGCGGGGGCCGTATCCACGATGCCGAGCACAGCCTGGTGGATTACAACCGCTCGGGCGTACCGCTCGTGGAGATCGTGTCGGAAGCCGATATGCGCAGCAGCGAGCAGGCCAAGGAGTACGCCAACGAGCTGCGGGCCATCCTGCTGGCTACCGGCGTATCCGACGCCAAGATGGAAGAAGGCTCGATGCGCGTCGATGCCAACGTGTCGGTGCACCACCTGGGCGAGCCCTGGGGCACCCGTTGTGAAATCAAGAATCTCAACTCGGTACGTTCGCTCGGGCGGGCCATCGATCATGAGGCTCTTCGTCAGATCGACTTGCTCAACAACGGGGAGACGGTGCGCCAGGAGACCCGCCATTGGGACGAAGCCTCCGGTCGCACCGGCACCCTGCGGGTGAAGGAAGACGCCGATGACTACCGCTACTTCCCCGAGCCGGATTTGGTGCCCTTGGAGCCCTCGGCGGCGGATATCGCCCGCATTGATGCCGCTTTACCGGTGCTGCCGGCGGCCCGCCGCACCGCACTGGCCGAGGCCGCCGGGGTGCCCGCCACCGTTGGTGGTGTGGTGATGGCGGTGGAACGCGGTCTCGACCACCTCGCGCTGGCCGCCATTCGCCGCGGTGCCGATGCCAGTCGTGTTCTTACCCACGTGGAGCACAACCTGGCCGTGGACGGCGCCGAGACATTGTCGCCGGAGCGCTTCGGGGATCTCGTGAAGATGGAGACCGGCGGGGAACTCACGGCCACCCAGGCCAAAACCGTGCTGGCCGAGATGGTCGCCACCGGTGGTGCCCCGGCGGAGATTGCCCAGGCGCGCGGTTTCGAAGCCCTCCACAGTTCGGCGCTGGAAGGAATCATCGACGGCCTTATCGCCGCTCATGTTGAGGAATGGGAACAGTTCCGCACCGGCGACGACAAGGCGCGGGGCAAACTCACGGGCTTCTTTATGGGCAAGGTGATGCAAGCCTCCAACGGCCAGGCCGATGGCAAAGCCGCCACTGCGCTCCTCCGCAGCAAAGCCGGGCTCTGAACCGCCGGGTTGGGGACACGGCCCCGCCCCACTCTCCCCGGTAGCCTGTCGGCTATGAACAGCCATGAGAATGACGTGCCGGTGGACATCAAGCCGCGTAGCCGTGAGGTAACCGACGGCCCCAATCGGGCACCGGCCCGGGCCATGCTTCGGGCCATCGGCATGACCGACGACGATTGGGAAAAGCCGCAGGTGGCGGTGGCGTCGTCGTGGAACGAGGTCACCCCCTGCAACCTTCCCCTCGACCGCCTCGCCAAGCGCTCGAAGGTGGGGGTGCGCGATGCCGGCGGCTTCCCCATCGAGTTCACCACCATCGCAGTGTCCGATGGCATCTCCATGGGGCACGAGGGGATGCGGGCCTCGCTAGTGAGCCGGGAGGTCATCGCCGATTCGATCGAAACGGTGATGCACGCCGAGCGTTTCGACGGCATGGTTACCTTCGCCGGTTGCGACAAGAGCCTGCCGGGGATGCTCATGGCGGCGGCGCGCGTCAACCTGCCGGCGGTCTTTCTCTACGGCGGCTCCATCCTCCCGGGATCGCACAAGGGACAGGCCACCGACATCGTGTCGGTATTCGAGGCCGTGGGGGCCTACGCGGCGGGGACCATGGACCTCGCCGAACTCGATGCCATCGAGCGGAGCGCCTGCCCCAGCGAGGGCAGTTGTGCGGGCATGTTCACCGCCAACACCATGGCTTCGGTGGCCGAGGCGATGGGGATGTCCCTGCCCGGTTCGTCGAGCCCGCCAGCCCCCGATCATCGTCGCGACGATTTCGCCTACGCCTCGGGTCAGGCCGTGGTCCGGCTGCTCGAGAAGGGTATCCGACCCCGCCAAATCATGACGATGGGTGCGTTCGAAAATGCCATTGCCGTGGTGATGGCCCTGGGCGGTTCCACCAACGCCGTGCTCCATTTGCTCGCCATCGCTGCTGAGGCGCGGGTGGATCTCACCCTCGACGACTTCAACAAAGTGGCGGCCCGGGTGCCCCACATTGCCGACACCAAACCCCACGGCAAGTACCACATGGCCGACATCGACCGCATCGGGGGTATCCCCGTGGTGATGCAGCACCTCCTCGACGCCGGCTTGCTCCACGGCGACTGCCTCACCGTCACGGGCCGGACGGTGGCGGAGAACCTGGCCGAGATCAACGCCCCTGCCCCCGATGGAGAGGTGATCCACCCGCTGTCGGATCCGCTGCACGCCGTGGGGGGCATTGCCGTCCTGCGCGGCACGCTGGCGCCGCGCGGGGCCGTGGTGAAGGTGGCCGGTATCGACAGTCTTCGTTTCGACGGGCGAGCGCGGGTGTTCGATGGGGAGGACGCGGCCATGGCGGCCGTCTTGGCCGAGAAGATCGAGCCGGGCGACGTGGTGGTTATCCGCTACGAGGGCCCCAAGGGCGGCCCGGGTATGCGGGAGATGCTGGCCATCACCGGGGCCATGAAGGG
The DNA here is from genome assembly GCA_009694375.1 of Acidimicrobiia bacterium. Classification (NCBI taxonomy): domain Bacteria; kingdom Bacillati; phylum Actinomycetota; class Acidimicrobiia; species Acidimicrobiia bacterium. Next base: position 25,801 of record SHVB01000002.1, on the reverse strand, counting down.
AGTGGGGCGCGGCGGCGATGCGGCGCTCATCACCGACGGTCGTTTTTCGGGGGGCACGCATGGCTTCTGCATCGGGCACGTGGCACCGGAGGCCGTGGACGGGGGACCGATCGCCTTCATCGAGGAGGGCGACCGCATCGTGATCGACATCGAGAGCCACTCCGTGGACCTGATGGTGGACGACGCCACCCTGGCCGAGCGCAAAGCCCGCTGGAAGCTTCCCGAGCCGCGCTACACCACCGGCGTGCTGGCGAAGTACGCCCGACTGGCCACCGGCGCCGAACGGGGGGCGATCACCGAGGCCTGATCGGGTTGCCATGGTGGTGACGGCGTGGGAGGCTCTGACCTATGACCGCCCCGACCCTCCTTCAGGTAGTTACTTAGCGCACGGCGTTACTCCCTCGCCCGTGCGCTGCTCGACCTCCCACTCGGGAGGTCGTTTGCGTTATGCCCGAAAGGCACCCAGGACATGCAACTCAACGGATCGCAAGCTTTGATCAAAGCCCTCGAAATGGAGGGAGTCGACACCATCTTTGGGTTACCCGGCGGCTGCATCCTGCCCGCCTACGACCCGTTGCTCGATAGTGCGATCCGCCACATCCTCGTGCGCCATGAGCAGGGCGCGGGCCACATGGCGGAGGGGTACGCCCACGTCACCGGCCGTCCCGGCGTGGCGATGGTCACCTCCGGCCCGGCCGCCACCAACATCGTCACCCCGCTGTGCAACGCCTACATGGACTCGATCCCTCTGGTGGTGATTACCGGCCAGGTGCCCGTGAGCGCTATCGGGACCGATGCCTTTCAGGAGTGCGACACGATCGGCGTTACGCGATCGGTGACCAAGCACAACGAACTGATCACCTCGGCCCAGGACATTCCCCGAGCGGTGCGGGAGGCCTTCCACATCGCGACCACCGGTCGGCCCGGACCGGTGCTCCTCGACATTCCCAAGGACATCATCGACGCCCGGAACCCGAACTCAGCGATGGAGTGGCACTGGCCCGACGATGCCGACGTACTCGCCGGTCTTCCCGGCTACCGGCCGATCACCCAGGGCGACCCCGGTAAGATTCGTGAGGCGGCGGAGTTCATCTTGCGCTCTGAACGTCCGGTGATTTATGCCGGCGGCGGCATCCTCAAGGCCCGGGCGGCGGAGACCCTGCACGAACTGGCGGAGTTGTGCGGCATTCACGTGGTCACCACGTTGATGGCCCGAGGGGCCTTCCCCGACTCCCACCCGCTGTGTCTCGGGATGCCAGGGATGCACGGTAACTACACTGCCGTCACCGCCATGCAGCGATCGGATCTGCTGATCGCGCTCGGGAGCCGTTTCGACGATCGGATCACCGGGAAGCTCGATGCCTTCGCCCCCGAGGCCAAGGTGATCCACGTGGACATCGACCCGGCGGAAATCGGGAAGGTCCGGCGTCCCGATGTGCCCATCGTGGGCGATTGTCGGCTGGTGATCGAGGAACTGGTGGAGGTGCTCAAGGAACTGCTAGCCAACGGCGCCGCCTTCCCCGACCGCTCCCGTTGGAAGCAAACGATTGCGGGCTGGCAGGAAATCAACCCGTTGGCCTACGTGCCCGCGGAGCCCGGCGACTCCCTCAAGCCTCAGTTCGTGCTCGAGCAGTTGCGGGACAACAACCCCGACGATTGCATCGTGGTTTCCGGCGTAGGCCAGCACCAGATGTGGGCATCTCAGTACTGGCACTTCGAGCGGCCCTATACCTGGGTGAACTCCGGCGGCCTGGGCACGATGGGGTTCGCCGTCCCGGCGGCCATCGGGGCCAAAGTTGGCCGCCCCGACTCCACCGTGTGGGCGGTGGACGGTGACGGCTGCTTCCAGATGACCGCCCAGGAACTGGTGACGGCGGCGGCGGAGCGGATTCCGGTGAAGATCGCCATTCTCAACAATGCCTACCTCGGCATGGTGCGCCAGTGGCAGGAGATGTTCTACGAGGAGCGCTACTCCGAGGTGTACCTCTCGCCCGATCTGCCGGACTACAAAATGTGGGCGGAGGCTATGGGCTGCGTGGGCATGCGCGTGGACTCCCCCGAAGAGGTGGGGGCGGCGATCCAGAAGGCCAACGAAATCGACGACCGTCCGGTGGTGATCGACTTCCGGGTCGACGCGGCGGAGAAGGTCTACCCAATGGTGGCACCAGGCCAAAGCAACGACGACATCGTCACCGATCCCGGCCTCCGTCAAGGCATCCAGCGATGACCGCTCTCTCCGATGACATCCCGCACCACATTCTCTCTGTGTTGGTGGAGAACAAGGCCGGTGTATTGGCGCGGGTTTCGGGGTTGTTCGCTCGCCGCGGCTTCAACATCGTCAGCCTGGCGGTGGCGCCGACCGAGGACGAAGATTTGAGTCGCATCACGATTGCGGTAGACGTGGCCTCGGCCCCTCTGGATCAGATAACGGAGCAACTGTTCAAGCTCATCAGCGTGGTGAGCATCACCGAACTTGACCCCCGTCATGCCGTGGAGCGCGAGTTGCTCCTTGTGACCATGGAGGCACCACCGGATGTCCGCCGCCAGATTCTGACCCTGGTCGACGAATTCGCGGGCCGGGTCCTCGATGAAGGCCAAGACCGGCTCACCCTTTCGGTGGAGGGTCACCCCGATGTGCTCGACGACTGTGCCGAACGGTTGCGGCCCTTCGACATCGTTGAGCTGCGCCGGACCGGCCGGGTGGCGCTTCCGAAACTCGACAACGCGATCGACCATCGGCTGCATCAGGTCTGATGAGCGAGGCTGCTGGTTCTGGGCTGAAGGGGCGGGGCCTTGTTCTCAGGGATTAGCCTCACCAACCTGACCTACTGACTGCGGAAGTGACTAACGATGGCCAACGTGTATTACGACAAAGATGCCGATCTCTCCCTTATCGCGGCACGCAAGGTCGCCGTGATCGGCTACGGCTCCCAGGGCCATGCGCACGCCCTCAACCTCAAGGAGTCGGGCGTGGACGTGCGCGTCGGTCTCCGACCGGAATCGGCTTCGGTGGCCAAGGCCACCGCCGCGGGTCTGCGGGTGAGCTCGGTGGCGGAAGCCACCGCCGAAGCCGATCTGATCATGCTTCTCGGCCCTGATACCGAGCACAAGGCGATCTTCAACGAACACATCGCCCCCAACCTTTCCGCCGGCGATGCGCTGTTTGTAGGCCACGGTTTCTCCGTGCGCTTCGAGCAGGTGGTCCCGCCGGCCGATGTGGATGTGGCCCTAGTAGCCCCCAAGGGTCCCGGGCACCTTGTGCGCCGCACCTACACCGAAGGCGGCGGGGTGCCGTGTCTGATCGCCGTATCGCAGGACCCTTCCGGCCACGCCCGTGACCTGGCCCTGTCGTACGCGGCGGCTATCGGTGGGGCCCGGGCGGGCGTGTTGGAAACCACCTTCGAGGAAGAGACCGAGACGGATCTCTTCGGCGAGCAGGTTGTGCTCTGCGGTGGCCTCACGGCCCTGGTGCAGGCGGGCTTCGAAACGCTGGTCGAGGCGGGCTACCAGCCGGAGTCGGCCTACTTCGAATGTCTGCATGAGCTGAAGCTCATCGTGGATCTGATGTACGAGCAGGGCATCGCCGGGATGCGGTATTCCATCTCCGACACCGCCGAGTACGGCGACCTCACCCGCGGCCCCCGCATCATCAACGCGGCGGTGAAGGCCGAGATGCGCAAGGTCCTTGATGAGATCCAGGACGGCCGCTTTGCCGCCGAGTGGGTGGCTGAGGCTGAATCGGGTCGAGCGAACTACACGGCGCTCAAGGCGAAGGGAGCCGAGCACCAGATCGAGCAGGTGGGTGAACAACTTCGCGGCATGATGCCCTGGATCTCTGCGGGCAAGCAGCGAGTCCAGGACATCAGCGGCGGCTGATTACCAGTGTTCGGGCTCGGGCTCGGGCTCGGGCTCGTGGGCGGCCAGGGCCATCCAGACACCGCCAAGGAGCAGGATGGATGCCACCCAGATGCCCAGGGTGAGATCCGGGTTGTCCGCCACATAGGGGCTGATGTGGCGTAGCAGGCGGTCGAGGAACGCGAGGCGTAAGGCCACCCGGGTGACGTTCTGCTGGGCCGCCGGTGACCATGCTGGGCTGTCGCTCGGGGTGCCTTCGAGCCTAAAGGAGTAGGTCCCCGTGGTGGCCGTCGCCTGCGCCACAACGCCGGTGACCTTGGCCGATCCTGGCGCCGGCAGGTAGGTGATGATGTCGCCCACCTGCACATCTGCTGGCGGTACAACCTTGTTGAGGACAATGTCGCCTTTGTCGATCCCGGGGGAGGGGCTTGGAGCCGCCACGATGGCCGGCTGATACCCCACGGCCACGGCCACGATCGGGACCAGGATAAGGGCAGCGGCGATGATGGCCACCGCCCGGCCAGCGGTGCGCACCCTGGAGTGGGTGGCCCGGCCGGTGTGAAGATCCAGGGGAATTGCCCCTGGATGTGTCCTCCGGGTTGTCAACGAGGTCACGCGGCCTCCCGGCATGGGGGTGGGCCCGCCATCGAACCGGGGGTTGTGTGGCTGCGTGGGTGCATCGCCGCTCCTCTAAACCAGCACTGGGTGCTTGCTGGTTTGATAATCGGCAGATGCCACCCACTAGTTGAGCCAAATGTGGCCACCTCGGTCAGGGGTTACATCGTTTCGGCGAAACTGACGTCGCCTTCCCCCCGCAGCACGTTTTTTAGAAGTTTGCCGCTGGCGTTGCGGGGCAACTTCTCGAACGTGAGATCCACGAACGCCGGAACCTTGAAGGCGGCGAGACCGCCGGCCACCCATTGCTGGATGTCGGTCACGGTGAGGCGGGAATGGGCTTCGAGTTGCACGGTGGCTTTGACTTCCTCACCGAGTTCAGGGTGGGGCACGCCGTAGATGGCCGCATCGGCGATCTCGGGGTGGCTGACCAGGCGTTGTTCGATCTCCACGGAGTAGATGTTCTCGCCACCCCGGATGATCATGTCCTTCTTGCGATCGGTGATGAACAGGAAGCCGTCGGCATCAAGATGACCAACGTCGCCCGTGTGCAGCCAGCCGTCGGCATCAATGGCCTCGGCGGTGGCCTCGGGCTTGTTCCAGTACCCCGCCATGAGAATGGGCCCGTTGATGCAGACCTCGCCGGTTTCGCCCTGGCCTACCTCCTCACCGTTGGCGTCGGTGATCTTCAGGGACACGGTGGGGACCGCCGGGCCCACCGAGGCGGGCTTGGCGACGGCATCGGGTCCGGAGATCACGGTGGCCACCGAGGAGGTTTCGGTGAGGCCATAGGCATTCGAGGTGCTCGACACGCTGGGGAAGGTCTCGTGAACCATCCGCTGCAGTTCCTCCGCCGATGGCGATCCGCCAAAGACCACACTGCGCACCGAACTGGTGTCGTACGAGTGGCGGTCAGGGTGCTCACACACCCGCCACACCATCGTGGGCACCGTGGCCCAGAGGGTGACCCGATGATCTTGGATCAGTTGCAGAGCAGTCTCAGGCAGGAAACGACCCTCGGGCATCACCAGTTTCAATCCGGCCAGTAAACCGACCACCAGTGTGGAGTGGCAGCCCGACACGTGGAATAGCGGGGACGTGAACAGCGCCACGTTCTGGCCGCCATTATCGGGCAAGGACGCGCTTCCCGACATCGAGTTGGCCACCGCGTTGAACATGGTGTTCTGCAGGTTGGCGATCATGCTGCGATGGGTGGAGATCGCCCCCTTGGGCCGACCGGTGGTGCCGGAGGTGTAGAAGATCACTGCGTAGTCGTCTTCGGCAATTTCGGCCTCGATCAGATCGGGGCTGGGTGAGGTGGTGAGGTCGGAAAAGGGGTGGAGCCGGGGATCATTGGCCCGGCCGAGGTCGGCCGGGGTGCAGTCGGTCAGGAATACGTGCTCCAAGTGGGGGGCCAGATCCAGGGAATCGGCGATGCGCTCGAAACGCTTGCGATCGGCGACGAGCACCTTGGCGCCCGAGTCCTGCAGGCCGTATTCGATCTCGTCGGTGGTCCACCACCCGTTGAGGCCGACCAGCACCGCACCTTGGGACACGGTGGCCCAGAAGGTGAGACACCACTCGGGATTGTTTTGGGAAAGGACCGCCACGCGGTCGCCTTTGGCGAGGCCGAACCGGCTGCGCAGAGCCTGGGCCACGCCGTTGGTGGCCCGGCCGAACTCACCGAACCCGTAGGTGCGTTCGCCGTAACTCAGGAACGTCTGCTCGTCGCCCCGCAGCAGTCCCACCTCCAGTACGGAACGCAGCGAGGGCATGCGATTGGCGTAGACCTGCGTGGGGCGACCCCACACATCTTCGGTCACGACCTCGAACATTCCGGCCGGGCCGGTGAGTTGGGCACGAACTTCGTTACTAGTGGGCATGGGAGCGGACCGTAGCGGGCGGTGTCACGGCGCGGGAGAACTACCGGATCGCCCTCGGGAAGAACGAGGCCGACGGCGGTGTTCGTCGGGCGCGCGGCGAGATGTTTTTGGTTAGGCCAGAGCGGCTACGACGTGGTCGATGCAGGCTGTGAGGGCGGTCACGTCGGCCGGGTCGATCGAGGGGAACAGAGCCACCCGCACCTGGTTGCGCCCGAGTTTGCGGTAACTCTCCGTGTCGATCACGCCGTTGGCTCGCAGGACCTTGGAGACCATGTTGGCGTCCACCACATCGGCATCGAGGTCGATGGTGGCCACTACGTGGCTGCGCTGAGCGGGTTCCGCGACGAAGGCCGTGGCGTAGCTCGACGCGTCGGCCCAGTCGTAGATGGCGGCGGCCGAGGCGTCGCAACGGGTGGCGGCCCACTCAAGGCCGCCGTGCTGGTTGATCCAATCCACCTGCTGGTTGGCCAGGAAGATCGTGGCCAGGGCTGGCGTGTTGTACGTCTGGTCCTTGCGGCTGCTGTCCAGGGCGATCCCCAGATCGAGAGATGCGGGCACCCAGCGGTCCGAGGCGGCGATCCGCTCGATCCGTTCGATGGCGGCGGGCGACACGGCGGCAAGCCACAGGCCACCGTCAGACGCCAAACATTTCTGGGGAGCGAAGTAGTACACGTCGACCTCGTGGGGGTCGAACCGGAGCCCCCCGGCAGCCGAGGTGGCATCGACGAGCACGAGGCCTTCGGCCCCGGCAGGGCGGTGGAGGGGCATGGCTACCCCGGTGGAGGTCTCGTTGTGCGTGAGGCAGTAGGCGTCCACGCTGGCATCCGCCACCGGGAGTGGATGGGTGCCGGGCTCGCCCACGATGGTGGAGGGCTGGCCGAGAAACGGCGCGGCGGCCGCCGCATCGGCGAACTTGGAGGAGAACTCCCCGAAGCAGAGGTGCTGGCTGCAGTGGTCGATGAGACCGAAGGTGGCGGCGTCCCAGAACGCCGTCGTGCCGCCGTTGCCCAGGAGCACCTCGTAGCCGTCAGGGAGGGCGAAGAGTTCGGCGATCCCGTTGCGTAGGGCGCTCACCTCGAACTGGACCCGAGCCTGGCGATGCGACGTGCCGAGATAGTCCGTGCTTGCTGCGGCGAGGGCGGCGACGGCTTCGGGCCGCACCTTGGAGGGCCCACAGCCGAAGCGGCCGTCGAGGGGCAGGAGGTCGGTGGGGATATTGATCACAGGGGGAGGGGCGGAGGTCACTCACCCATGTTGGCGGATGGAGCCGCCTCGGGGCGAGGCGAATGAACCAGAGGCGTGAATCCATGTGGGTTGGGGCCCGGCCGCGTGTCACGATGGGCAGAGTCCACCAAGGAGCAAGCCCGTTGGCCACCCGCCGAGTATCCCGTCGCATCGCGGCCATTACCGAGTCCGCCACGTTGGCGGTGGATGCCAAGGCGAAGGCGTTGCAGGCCGCTGGCGAACCCGTGATTGGCTTCGGGGCCGGCGAACCAGACTTCCCCACACCGCCCCATATCGTGGAAGCCGCGGTGGCGGCCTGCCTCGACCCGCGGAACCACAAGTACTCGCCCGCTGGCGGTCTGGCGGAGCTCAAGGAGGCCATCGCCGCTAAGACGCTCCGCGACTCGGGCCTGTCGGTCGCTCCTGGTCAGGTGCTGGTGACCAACGGGGGAAAGCACGCTGTCTACAACACCTTTGCCACCCTGCTCGACCCCGGCGACGAGGTGCTGCTCCCCGCCCCATTCTGGACGACCTACCCCGAGCCGATCGCCCTGGCCGGCGGTGTGCCGGTGATTCTGCCCACCGATGAGAGCACCGGGTTTCGTGTCACCCTGGCCCAACTCGACGCGGCCGTGACCCCCAAGACCAAGGCGCTCATGTTCGTGTCGCCCTCCAACCCCACCGGTGCGGTGTACCCGGTACAGGAGGTGGAGGCCATCGGCCGCTGGGCGGTGGAAAAGGGCATCTGGGTGGTCACCGACGAGATCTATGAGCACCTCACCTACGGCGAGCATCGGTCTGTCTCCATGCCTGCGGTGGTGCCCGAACTCGCCGACCGGTGTGTGGTGGTGAACGGCGTGGCTAAGACCTACGCCATGACCGGCTGGCGGGTGGGGTGGATGCTGGGGCCGGTCGATGTGATCACCGCCGCCACGAACCTGCAGTCGCACCAGACCTCCAATGTGGCCAATGTTTCCCAGCGCGCCGCCATCGCCGCACTGCGCGGCGATCTCACCGCCGTAGGGGAGATGCGCGAGGCGTTCTACCGGCGCGGCCAGACCATGTGGAGACTCCTCAGCAGCATCGAGGGGGTGACCTGCATGGAACCGCAGGGCGCCTTCTACGCGTTCCCCAATCTGTCGGCCTATCTGGGCCGCTCGATCCGGGGGCACACCGCGGCCACTAGCGCCGAGTTGTGCGAGATCCTGCTCGCTGAAGCCAAGGTGGCGGTGGTGCCCGGCGAAGCCTTCGATGCCCCTGGGTACGCCCGCCTCAGTTTCGCCCTCGGCGACGACGACCTCACGGAGGGCTGTCGGCGCATCGTCGACCTGCTCGCCGAAGCCACATGACCGCGGTGGCCCCTTACGGCTCCTGGCCGACCCCGATCACCAGCGAGTCGGTGGTGCGTTCGGCGCGTCAACCCGCGGCGGTGGCACGGGACGGGGATGACCTCTGGTGGTCCGAAAGCCGGCCGGAAGAGTCGGGGCGCAGTGCGGTGATGCGCCGCTCTGTCGATGGAGTGGTGACCGAAGTGCTGGGGCCGCCGTGGAACGCCCGCACCGCCGTGCATGAATACGGTGGGGGAGCGTGGTGGGTGGCCAACGGCGTGCTGTGGTTCGCCGACTGGGTTACCCAGCGCCTCCACCGCCTCGTCCCGGGGGGCGAGCCCGAGCCGCTCACGCCGGCACCGGCGGTGGCCCGCTCGTTGCGCTACGCGGATGGCTCGTTGCATCCCGATGGCACCCGATTGCTGTGCGTGCAGGAGGAGCATCACGCCGACGGCCGGGAGGCCACCAACACCATCGTGTGCCTCGCCGCCCACGAACCGTCGGTCCCCGCGGTGATGGTGGAGGGCCCGGACTTCGTGAGCGACCCGCGGTGGCGACCCGACGGCGAGGCATTCTGCTGGATTGAATGGGATCACCCCGACATGCCCTGGGATGCCACACGGCTGATGGTGGAAGCCAACGGGGAGCGAACCGTGGTGGCCGGGCGCGACGGAGGCGAGTCGGTGGGCCAGCCCACCTGGGCCCCGGATGGTTCGCTGTGGTTCTTCGCCGACCGCACCGGGTTCTGGAGCCTTTACCGGTGGACACCGGCGGGGGGAACCGAGGTGATGGTGGACCTCGGCGCCGACATCGGGTTCCCCCAGTGGGTGTTTGGCCAATCCTGCTTTGCCTTTCTTGATGGCGGTCGAGTGGCCCTTCGCTACGTCGAGGAGGGGTGCGACCGCCTTGCCGTATGGGACCCCGAGGATGGCACCAGCCCACCGCTTGATGTGCCCCACACGGTGATCGACGGATTACACGGTGGCGGCGACAACCTCGTGTACCTGGCGGCGAGCCCCCATCGCGAACTTCACGTGGCGCGAGCGGTGATCGAGGGCAGTCGCCTTGTTTCGGTGGAGGAAGTGGTGCCGCCTCGCGCCCTCGGTCTGGCGGCGCAGTGGTGCGCCACGCCCGAGACGATCTCGTTCCCCACCGCCGGGGGGGAGGTGGCGCACGCGTTGTTCTATCCCCCCACCAATCCTGATTGGGTTGGCCCGGCCGGCGACAAACCGCCGTTGTTGATCATGATCCACGGTGGCCCCACCGCCGCCGCTCGCCCCCTGCTGTCGCTCGGGCGTCAGTACTGGACGAGCCGAGGTTTCGCGGTGGCCGACGTGAACTACCGCGGGTCCACCGGCTACGGCCGGGCTTATCGGAAGTTGTTGCACGGGCAGTGGGGGATCGCCGACGTGGAGGACTGCGTGGCGGCGGCGGAGTTTCTGGTGCGCCGAGGCGATGTGGATTCGGCCCGGCTGTGCATCCGCGGGGGATCAGCGGGGGGCTTCACCACGCTGGCGGCTCTCACCTTCCACGACGTGTTCGCGGCCGGGGCCAGCCACTATGGCGTGGCGGACCTAGGGGCCCTTGCGGCCGACACCCATAAGTTTGAGAGCCGCTATCTCGACAGCCTGGTGGGTCCCTGGCCCGCTGAGCGGGCCACCTACGAGGCCCGCTCGCCCATCTTCCACATCGACCGCATTGATCGCCCCCTGGCGGTGTTCCAGGGCCTCGACGACCTCGTCGTGCCGCCCAATCAGGCTGAGATGATCGTGGGGGCACTGCGGGACAAGGGTGTGCCGGTGGCCTATGTGGCCTTCGCCGGTGAGCAGCATGGCTTCCGCCAGGCGGAGAACATTCGGGCGTCGCTCGATGGCGAATTGAGTTTCTACGCCCAGGTGTTCGGCTTCTCCCTCCCCCCGCAGGAGGGCATCGAACCAATCCCGGTCGAGAACCTCCATCGCTGAGGGTGCAAGATAAAGGCCCGGGGCGACGGTCGCCAAGGCAATGGGTTGGCGGCTGTGCGCAGGGGCCGACCAGACTCGCCGAATGGCCAGGATCCTCGTGACCGAAAAGATCGCCGATGGTGGGCTCGATCGATTGCGGTCGGCGGGCCATGAGGTGGATCTCCAACTCGGCCTCACCCCCGAGGACCTGCTGGCGGCCGTGGTGGGAGCGCAGGCGCTCATCATCCGTTCCTCCACCACGGTGACCGCCGAGGTGATCGCGGCGGGCCAGGATCTCGTGGTGGTGGGCCGGGCCGGCATCGGCCTCGACAACGTAGACACCGACGCCGCCACCGCCCAGGGCGTGATGGTGGTCAATGCCCCCCAATCGAACATTCTCACTACCGCCGAACACACGATGGCGATGCTGCTGGCTCAGGCCCGCAACATTCCCCAGGCCCATGCGGCGCTCGTGGCCGGGCGCTGGGAGCGCTCGCAATGGGAGGGCATCGAACTGGCCGACAAGACCCTCGGGATCGTGGGGTTGGGTCGTATCGGGAAACTGGTAGCCCAGCGAGCGTTGGCGTTTGGAATGCGGGTGGTGGCGCACGATCCGTTCGTGGCCGCCGAGCGGGCCCGTCAGATCAACGTGGAACTACTGAGCCTCGACGATTTGGTGGCCCAATCCGATTTCCTCACCCTTCACGTGGTCAAGACGCCCGAAACGCTGGGGATGATCAGTGAAGAGTTATTGGCCAAGGCCAAGCCGAACCTGCGGGTGATCAATGTTTCCCGCGGTGGAGTGATCGACGAAGCCGCCCTCGCTGAAGCCATCCGGGAGGGCCGGATCGGTGGAGCAGCCATCGACGTGTTCGCCACCGAGCCCACCACGTCTTCGCCGCTGTTCGGGTTGCCCCAGGTGGTGGTTACCCCGCACCTCGGGGCGAGTACCGCGGAGGCGCAGGATAAGGCGGGCGACACCATCGCGGAGCAGGTGGCCCTGGCGCTCGCCGGTGAGTTCGTGCCGTTTGCGGTGAACGTGAGCGCGGCGGAGGCATCCACTGTGGTGCGTCCCTACCTGCCTCTGGCCGAGCAACTGGGCCGACTTTTCGCCGGTCTGTCGGCCAGCGTCACCGACCTTTTGGAAATCGGCTACGAGGGCCACCTCGCCGAGTCCGACACTCGCATCCTCACTCTGTCAGTACTCAAGGGGGTGTTCAGCAAAGTGAGCGCCGAGCCGGTGAGTTATGTGAACGCGCCGCGGCTGGCAGAGGAGCGCGGGGTGGAAGTGCGGGAGTCCTCCTCTACCACCACGCACGACTACGTCAACTTGATCACCATTCGCGGGGGAGACCATGCCATCGGCGGCACCCTGGTGGGCCTCAGCGCCCAGCCGCGCATCGTCATGCTGGACGACTATTCGATCGATCTCCCCCCGGCCGATCACATGGTGGTGGTGCGCAACAACGATGTGCCCGGGATGATCTCGGCGGTTACTGGTGTGGTGGGTGAAGCCGCCATCAACATCGACGACATGCACCTGGGACGCTCCCGGGAAGGACTGGCATCGTTGATGGTGCTCGCCACCAGTGAGTTGGTACCCGCCGCCGTGCAGGCCGCGATCCGGGCGGTACCGGGCGTGGTATCGGTAGCGGCGTTGTAGATCCGCTTACCGCTTGGCGACCCGGAAGCCGTCGTCGGCGGCGGCGGTGTCGTTGAGATAGCAGCGGTCGGGATTCGTGCGCTCGTAGTTGGCCATGCCCGGCTGGTGGAAAATCTTGGAGGCGAGTTTGGCCTTCACCGGATGGCTGGCGGGACACCCATTGTCCTCGGGTGGAACCCACGACGCCACGGAAGGGACCGGCGGGAGCACCGGCGCAGGGGTTGTCGCGGGGGCGGTTGCCGCTCGGTACCGGGAGATGAGCCAGACCAGCCCCACCAGCCCACCTAGGGCCCGCCCAAAACGTAAGGACCGTTTGATCACGCCGGAATCCTAGTGCCGCCTTGACGAGCGAGTCGCCGTAGCGGAAAGATAGCGCCGATGAGCACGATATCCTCCTCCCTCTTGCTGCTCATGTAGGCGAGCGCCCCTACCGGCGTTCGCCCTTCCAACCTCCTGCCCGTGGCAGGAGGTTTTTCTTTGCCCCGACATCCGAACGACTCTCGAACGAGGAACCCTGATGGCCCCGGAATCTGTGACTCCGAAGCGTATGCCCTTTGACAAATACCGGCTGTTCATGCCTCTGGACCTGCCCGACCGAACGTGGCCGGACCAGCGCATCACGAAGGCGCCCCTGTGGTGCTCAGTGGACCTACGGGACGGCAATCAGGCCCTTATTGATCCCATGGATCCGGCTCGGAAGCGCCGCATGTTCGACACGGTGGTGCAAATGGGCTTCAAGGAGATCGAGGTTGGATTCCCTTCGGCCAGCCAGCCGGACTTCGATTTCGTGCGCCAACTCATCGAGGAGGATCTCGTTCCCGAGGATGTCACGATCCAGGTGCTTACACAGTGTCGCCCTGAACTCATTCAGCGCACCTATGAGTGCATCCAGGGGGCCAATGATGTGATCGTGCATTTCTATAACTCCACCTCGATACTGCAACGTCGGGTGGTGTTCGGCTTGGACAAGGACGGCATTACCCAGATCGCCACCGATGCGGCCCGGCTGTGCAAGGAACTCGAACCGGGTTTGGTGGGAAGCAATGTGCGTTACGAGTACAGCCCCGAGAGTTTCACGGGTACCGAGGTGGACTACGCCATTGAAATCTGCGCGGCGGTGGCGGAGGTAATCGAACCCACTGTCGAGCGTCCCCTTATCCTGAATCTGCCCGCCACGGTGGAGATGTACACCCCGAACATTTACGGCGACGTCATCGAGTACTTCCATCGCAACATGCCCCACCGTGACCGCATTTGCCTGTCGCTTCACCCGCACAATGATCGCGGCTGTGGGGTGGCCGCAGCCGAGTTTGGGATCATGGCGGGGGCTGATCGGGTGGAAGGAACGCTGTTCGGAAACGGTGAGCGCACCGGCAACGTGGATCTCGTGACGATCGCCATGAACTTGTTTTCCCAGGGGGTGGATCCCGAACTCGACATCTCCGATATCGACGCGCTGCGGCGGGTGGCGGAATATTGCAACCGGTTGCCGGTGCACCCGCGTCATCCCTATGTCGGCGATCTCGTCTACACCTCGTTTTCGGGGAGCCATCAAGACGCCATCAAGAAAGGCTTCGATGCCCTGGGCTACGGCGATTACGAGGAGTGGGGGGTGCCGTACCTGCCCATCGATCCGAAACACGTGGGACGCACCTACGAGGCGGTGGTGCGGGTGAACAGCCAGAGTGGCAAGGGCGGGGTGGCCTATTTGATGAAGGCCGAGCACGGCCTGGATCTGCCGCGACGCCTGCAGATCGAGTTCTCCAAGACGATCCAGACGATTGCGGAGGACACCGGCACCGACATTCCCTCGGCCGAGGTGTGGGCGGCCTTCGAGGGCACCTACCTCGACCCCAACGCGGCGGTACAACTCCTGTCGCACGAAACCACCACAGGGGAAAAGGGCTCGAAGGTCACCGCGCAAATGACGGTGGACGGCGAACACCGCACCATGAGTGGTTCGGGCACGGGACCGCTGGCAGCCTTCGTGGCCGCCCTTCAGGCCGATCTGGGCATCGCGTTGGACGTAGTGGATTACAGCGAACACGCCGTGAGCGCAGGGACCGATGCGCAGGCCGCCGCCTACGTGGAGACCCAGGCCAGCGATGGCGAGGTGCGCTGGGGGGTGGGCCTTGACGAGAGCATTCTCACGGCCTCTCTTCGGGCGGTGGTGAGCGCCGTCAATCGCCACCGCGACCATGAGCGACTGGTGGAACGTCACAACGCGTAAGCGCAGGGGGTTTGGGGCCGGCCTGAGGGTCCGCCACCCGAACCTGGGCATCTGGTTATGTGACGCAGGTGCGTCGATCGAAGCATCTTCCCTTCGCGGCGGTGGCATTGGCGGTGGTGGTCGCGCTGGTGCTGGTGATCCTGGCCCCCGCGGGGAATCTGGGGGCCTCCCCCGAGGGATCCCCGGGCGCGCGGGGGGCGGGGGATCCGTACTTTCCGGAACTGGGTAACGGGGGCTACGCGGTGGAGCACTACCGGGTGGATCTCACCTGGGGCGCCGATGAGCGCTACCTGGCGGGGGTGACCACCATCCGAGCGGTGACCACCCAGAACCTCAGCCGGTTCAACCTGGACCTGGTGGGGATGGAGGTGGAGGCGGTGACCGTGGATCGACGCCCGGCGGCGTTCGAGCGGGCGGGGCGCGAACTGGTGATCACCCCCGATCAGGTGATCGAGCAGGGCCAGCGCTTTGTTACCGAGGTCACCTATCACGGGCACCCCACCCCAATCAGCATGGGAACGGACTTGTTCGCGTTGGGGTGGCAAACACGCGGTCGGGAGGCCTATGTGGTGTCTGAACCGGGCGGGGCCGCCACGTTTTTCCCGGTGAATGATCATCCGAGCGACAAGGCCACCTTTACCGTGCGGGTGACCGCCCCGAACGATCAGACGGTGGCCGCCAACGGTCGGCTGGCCCGCCGTGAGGAGGTGGGTGAGGGCGCCACCGCCTGGACCTACGAGGTGCGTGATCCGATGGCCAGTTATCTCCTTCAGATCGCCATCGGCGACTACGAGTTGGTGGATGGGGGAACGGTGGACGGGGTGGTGTTGCGTCACGCCTTCCACCGGAAGTGGGCGACGGAGGGACGGGTGGCCACGGAACGCACCGCCGTCATGATCCGATTCCTGGCCGAGGTGTTCGGACCGTACCCCTTCGAGGCCTACGGGGTGCTGGTGGTGGATGACGATCTGGGTTTCGCGTTGGAAACCCAGACGCTTACCGTGATGGGCCGCGAGTTGGTGGTGCAGGGCCGCGGGGCAGACATCACTTTGCTGCACGAACTGGCGCACCAATGGTTCGGTAACTCGGTGAGCGTTGCCGGTTGGAACGACATCTGGCTGAACGAGGGGTTTGCCACCTACGCCGAGTGGATGTACCAAGAGCGCTCGGGTGGTCCCACGGCGGCCGCTCTGGCCCAGGAGGCCGCGGCGGAGGAGGGCCTGAACATTCCACCGGGCGATCCGGGGCGGGATGAACTCTTTGCGCCATCGGTGTATCTCCGGGGAGGCCGGACGCTGCAGGCGTTGCGAGAGACGGTAGGCGACGGCGCCTTTTTCGAGATCCTGCGCACCTGGGTGTCGGCACGAGCCGGCGCCAACGGTTCCACCCCGGAGTTCATTGCCCTGGCCGAAGCAATCAGCGGTCAGCGGCTAGGCGACCTGTTCCAATCCTGGCTCTACAACCCCACCAGTCCGTAACCCGAACCCGCCCCCCGGCTGGCTAGGCGGTGGGGAGCCAGGCGGGGCGGCTGGCCTCGAAGCTGGTGATGGCGCCTTCCGTGCGCAGGGTGATGCCAATGTCGTCGAGGCCCTGGAGGAACCGTTCGCGCACGCTGTCGTCGAGGGGGAAGTCCACCTCGAGGCCGAGGGCGGGTACGCAGAGCGTGCGGCGGTCGACGTCCACCACGAACTCCAAGGTGGGGTCCGCCTCCACGGCGGCGAGGAGCGTTTTGCCCACCTCGGCGGAGACCATCACCGGCACAAGGCCGTTCTTCGTGCAGTTGTTGCGGAAGATGTCGGCGAAGCGGGGGCTGACCACGGCCGCAAAGCCGTAGTCCATGATCGCCCATACGGCGTGTTCCCGGCTGGAGCCCGTGCCGAAGTTGGGCCCGGCTACGAGGACGTTGGCCCCTGCGAAACGTTCGTCGTTCAGGACGAAAGTGCGGTCGTCGCGCCACGACGAGAACAGACCCGGGCCGAATCCCGTGCGTTCAACGCGCTTGAGCCACTCGGCCGGGATGATCTGGTCGGTGTCCACATCCGAGCGGTCGAGCGGGAGGGCAGTGCCTTGCACGATCTGTACGGCATCCATCAGACGAGATCCTCCGGTAGGGCAAAGTGGCCAGCGATGGCAGTGGCGGCGGCGACCGCCGGGGAGACGAGGTGGGTGCGTCCACCCCGTCCCTGGCGGCCTTCGAAGTTGCGGTTACTCGTGGACGCGGATCGCTCACCCACGGCGAGTTTGTCGGGATTCATCGCCAAACACATCGAGCAGCCTGGTTCTCGCCAATCGAACCCGGCGGTGGTGAAGACCACGTCGAGCCCCTCGGCTTCCGCCTGGAGTTTCACGGCAAAACTGCCGGGAACCACCAGCGTGCGCAGCCCCGCTTTCACCTGGCGGCCCTCCGCCACCGCGGCCGCGGCGCGGAGATCCTCAATGCGGGAGTTGGTGCAACTCCCAATGAACACGGTGTCGACGGGGATCTCTCGCACCGGGGTACCGGCGGTGAGCCCCATGTACTCCAGCGCCCGGACGGCGCTGTCGCGCTCGTGGGGATCGGCGATGTCGGATGGCGAGGGGATGGTGCCGGTGAGGGGCACTACCTGGGCGGGGTTGGTGCCCCAGGAAACATGCGGGGTGATGGTGGCGGCGTCGATGTGGACTTCCTTGTCGAAGGTGGCACCGGGATCGGTGGGCAGGGAACGCCAGTCGGCCAATGCTTGCTCCCAGGCCTCGCCCGCCGGGGCGTGGGTGCGGCCCTTGAGGTACTCGAAGGTGATGTCGTCGGGGGCGATGAGGCCGGCCTTGGCGCCGGCTTCGATGGACATGTTGCAGATCGTCATGCGTCCCTCCATCGAGAGGCGCTCGATGGTGTCGCCCCGGTACTCGATGATCGAGCCGATCCCGCCGCCGGTTCCGATGCGGCCAATGATGGCGAGGATCACGTCTTTGGCGGTGGCCCCGGAGGGCAGCGTGCCGGTCACGGTGACCGCCATGGTGCCGGGACGTACCTGGGGGAGGGTTTGGGTGGCCAATACATGCTCCACCTCGCTGGTGCCGATACCAAACGCCAACGCTCCAAAGGCACCATGGGTTGAGGTGTGGCTGTCACCACAGACGATGGTCATGCCGGGCAGGGTGCGCCCTTGCTCGGGACCGATGACATGCACGATGCCCTGGTTCGGATCGCCGATGCCGTAGTGGGTGATCCCGAACTCGGCGGTGTTGGAGGCGAGTACTTCGAGTTGCCGGGCGGAGATCGGATCGGCGATGGGCTGATCGATGTCCTGGGTGGGCACGTTGTGGTCGGCGGTAGCCACCGTGAGGTCGGGGCGACGCACCGAGCGGCCCGCCAGACGGATCCCGTCGAAGGCCTGGGGGCTGGTCACCTCGTGCACCAAGTGAAGATCGATGTAGAGCAGGTCCGGCTCGCCGGGCGCACTGCGCACCACGTGGCGGTCCCACACCTTTTCCGAGAGCGTCTTGGCCATGCCCATGTCCTCTTGACTGTCTTATATAATGAGATAATAATCTTATGTTGTGAACAGTGTAAGCGGTGTGGGCGTCTTGGACAAGGCCATTGGCCTGTTGGCGGCGGTGGAGGTCGAACCGCGCTCGTTGGCCGAGTTGGTGGCGGCCACCGGCCTGAGTCGGCCTACGGCCCATCGTCTGGCGGTGGCGTTGGAGCACCACGGGCTGTTGCGCCGGGATCATGCCGGTCGCTTCTGCCTCGGTCTGCGCTTGATCGGGCTTGGCCACGAGGCCGCCAAGGGGGTGCCGGTATGGGCCGCCGCCAGGCCCGCGTTGGCCTGGCTACACGAGCAGACGGGGGAAAGCGTGCAACTCTTCGTGCGCGACGGTGATGTGCGCGTGTGCGTCGAGTCGATCGAGTCTTCTCGTGAATTGCGCACGATCGTGCCCGTGGGCGCCCGCCTGCCGATGGATCTGGGGAGCGCGGGTCACGTGCTCGCTGGTGCCCCGGGGGTGTGGGTGGCGAGCGTGGGTGAGCGTGAACAAGGGGTGGCCAGCGTGTCGGCGCCGGTGCAGGATTCCCACGGTGAGGTGGTAGCGGCGGTGTCGCTGAGTGGCCCGATCGAGCGCCTCAGCCATACGCCGGGCGAGCGGTACGGGGCCGAGGTAGCTGCCGCCGCCGATCGCATCGAACGGGCCACACACGCTGCGTCGAACGGGCCAACGGTTTGGCTCTGACTGAGGGGCAAAAGGTGACCGTGCGGGCGGCGCTCCGGGGACGGGCAGACGGCTCCTGGGCAGTCACGAGCGTTGCCACCGGGGAGGCCCATGGCGAGGTCCATCGACCAGATCACTGTCGAACCGCCCACCGACTCAGGCTTCGTCTCGACGCCTTGCGGTCCTCGCCAACTACCACCCCCGCCGTAACGTCCAAGGCCGAGAGACGGCAACCTCCGGGCCATGTTTCGGCCCGGTCTCACTGGTCGCCCACCCTAAGATGTATCCACCGCGCCTACTGAATCGTGACGACTTCGACGGTCAAGGTGGCGCCGGTGGGGCTTTCGAAACTCACCTCGTCGCCGGGCGTTCTGCCGATGAGGGCTTTGCCAAGCGGCGACTGTGGACTGATGATTTCGTGGTCCATGCCCCGTTCTTCGACCGATCCGAAGAAGTAATGCTCCGTGGTGTCGTCGCCTTCGTAGCGGAGTTCCACCACGGATCCGGGCTCGACGGCGGAGCCGTCGGTGCCTTTCACAATCTCGCAATGCTCAATCATGGAGGCCAGTTGGCGGATCCGGGCCTCCATCTGGCCCTGGAAGTCTTTGGCGGCGTGGTAATCGCCGTTTTCTTTCAAGTCGCCCAACTCGCGCGCCGTTTCAATCTTGCGGGCGATGCTCACTCGCCCGACCGTGGTGAGTTCGTCGTGCTCGGCCTTGAGCCGGTCGAAGGCGGGTTGGGAGAGATAGTGCGTGGGCGGCATAACCCTCTCAGCGTAGTTGGGTTAGTTGACCTGGCGGTCCCGACCCTCCCAGTACGGGGCGCGGAGCTTGAATTTCTGGAGCTTCCCGGTGGCGGTGCGGGCGAGTTCGTCGCGGAACTCGACGGTGGTGGGGCACTTGAAACCCGCCAGCCGTTCCTTGCACCACGCCCGGAGGTCGTCCTCGCTGGCGGTTTGGCCGGGGGCGAGCACGACGAGCGCCTTGATGGTCTCACCCCACTTTTCGTCGGGCACGCCGAGGACACAGACCTCGCTGACCGCCGGGTGGGAGAAGAGGGCATTTTCCACCTCGATGGAGCTCACGTTCTCGCCGCCGGTGATGATCACGTCTTTCTTGCGGTCGCTGATCGTGAGATACCCGCCGTCGTCGATGGTGCCCCCATCGCCGGTGTGGAACCATCCGCCGGCGAGGGCCTCGGCGGTGGTGTCGGGCTGCTCCCAGTAACTCTTGAGGATGTGATTACCCCGCGCCAAAATCTCACCGTGCTCGTCGGTACGCAGGTCGATACCCACCGCCGCCACCCCGGCCCGGGAGAGTTTGACGGCCCGCTCGCCGGACGTGAGACCATCCCATTCAGGCCTGCAGCGATTGATGGTGAGGAGGGGGGCGGTCTCGGTCAGGCCGTAGATCTGGATCATTTCCCAGCCGAGTTCGGTTTCGACCCGCTCGATCGTGCGGGTGGGGGGAGGAGCGCCAGCCACCACGACACGAACGGTGCCGTGCCCCGGAATGGGGCCGTCCCAGGCAGCGGCCGCCTCCAGCACCATGGTCACTACCGCTGGCGCGCCACACATGAAGGTGACGCCCTGTTCGTCGACGCGCCGAAGAATGTCGGCGCCATCGACCTTGCGCAGCACGACCTGGGGTACTCCCATCGCGGCCAAGGCGTAGGGCATGCCCCATCCGTTGCAGTGGAACATGGGCAGCGTGTGCAGGTAGGTGTCGCGATCGGACAAGCCGGTGTGCCACCCGAAGACAGCGGCGTTGGTCCAGAGGTTGCGATGGGTCATCTCCACGCCCTTGGGGCGGGCGGTGGTGCCGCTGGTGTAGTTGATGGTGGCGGTGGCGTTTTCGTCCTCGTCCTCCCACCGGGCGGGCGCGCGACCCTCGAGGTAGACCTCGCAGTCGCTGGCTGTGCCCATCACCACGCGTTGCTTCACGTTGAGGTGAGCAACCGTCTCCGCCAGTTCGGCATCGACGAGGAGCATCTGGGCCCCCGAGTGCTCCAGGATGTACCCGATTTCCTCCGACGACAGGCGGAAATTGATGGGTACCAAAACCCGTCCGTACCCGCTCACACCGAAGAATGAGGTGAGGAGTCGACCACTGTTCTGGGACAGCACGGCCACTCGCTCGCCGCTTCCGATGCCACGTTCGTCGAGGTTGGCGGCCTGGGCCCGAGCCAGTTCCTGCATGCGTCGATAGGTGACCCTTCCCAAGCCCCCGCCGGGCGCATCCGGCTCATCGATGATCCCGATTCGGTCCCCGTAAACGACACTGGCCCTCTGGAGGTGCCCCCCGATGGTCAATGGCGTCTGCATATTCGGTGCTCCCAGAATCGTGGTCGGACGGCGGCAACCTAGTTGACTAAGACGCGTGTTGCAGGCGAGACTCTTGGGTGTGAGTAAGCATTTTCAGGCTGTATTCAGCATCATCTAGCGCGCGTCGAATAGACGTGCGCTCTCCAACCGTCCGCCTTGGTGGGCGGTTTTTCCGTTCCAACCCAAGGAGATGAAGTGGGTCACCAGGTGGGGATCATCGGCGGCGACGGGATTGGCCCCGAAGTCATCGCGGAAGCGCTCAAGGTTGTGCGCGCCGCCGGAGTGCACCTCGACACGGTGGAGTACGACCTCGGCGGGGCCCGCTACCTGCGCGATGGCACCATCCTCCCCGACGAGATCCTCGAGGAGTGGCGTGGCCTCGATGCCCTCCTGCTCGGCGCCGTGGGCACCCCTGGCGTTCCCCCGGGGGTGATCGAACGAGGCCTCCTGCTGAAAATGCGGTTTGAGTTGGATCTCTACATCAACCAGCGCCCGTTCCTGTACCCGCCCAACAACGTGGACATGATCGTGATCCGGGAAAACACGGAAGGCCCCTACGTGGGCGAGGGCGGGGTGTTGCGGAAGGGCACGGTGCACGAAGTGGCCACCCAGGGCTCGGTAAACACCCGCCACGGCGTAGAGCGTTGCGTTCGCTACGCCTTCGCGCTGGCTGACAGTCGGCCGCGGCGCCACCTGACGCTGGTGCACAAAACCAACGTTCTCACCTTCGCGGGCGATCTTTGGGACCGCACGTTTGCGGAGGTGGCCGCCGAGTATCCCGGCGTCAGTACGAACTACCACCATGTCGACGCCGCCTGCATCTATTTCGTGCAGAGTCCGGAACAGTACGACGTGGTCGTGACCGACAATTTGTTCGGTGACATTCTCACCGATCTCGGGGGTGCGGTATCGGGGGGCATCGGTTTTGCCAGTTCCGGCAACCTCAACCCGGCCCGCACCGGTCCATCGATGTTTGAGCCGGTGCACGGCTCGGCACCCGATATCGCTGGCCGGAATGAGGCCAATCCGGTGGCGGCGATCCTCTCCGCCGCCTTGATGCTCGACCATCTCGGTGAGGGTGCCGCCGCCGATCAGGTGCGCTTGGCCTGTGCGGATACCGCCACCATCACCGGTTCCACCAGCGAGGTAGGCGATCTTGTAGCCGCCCGTCTCTCATCCCGCTAGGAAACCTCACTATGCCCATTACCCCCACCCCCACGATCTGGATGAATGGCGAACAGGTCCCCTGGGCCGATGCCAACGTCCACGTGCTCACCCACACGCTCCACTACGGGACTGGCGTATTCGAGGGCATCCGCGCCTATGAGACCGCTGACGGTCCTGGGGTGTTCCGACTGAGCGATCACATCGAACGGCTGTTTCGCTCCGCCGCCATCTTGGGGATGACGATTCCGTATTCGGTGGCCGAACTCGTGCAGGCGACCAAGGAAACCGTGGTGGCTTCGGGCCTGCCGGCTTGCTACATCCGACCGATCGCCTATTACGGCTTCGGCGAGATGGGCCTCAACACGATCCCGTGCTCGGTTGATGTGGCCATCGCCTGCTGGCCGTGGGGCGCCTACCTCGGCGACGACGCCCTCACCCATGGCGTGCGGTTGAAGGTCAGCAGTTGGATGCGCCACGACCACAACACCATGCCGCCGGCGGCCAAAACCACCGGCAACTACGTCAACTCCAGCTTGGCCAAGGTCGAGGCGCTCAACGCGGGGTACGACGAAGCGGTCATGCTCAACCAGCAGGGCCTCGTTTCGGAGTGCACGGGTGAAAACATCTTTGTGTCACGCGGGGGGCGGGTGATCACCCCACCGCTGTCGTCGGGTGCCTTGGAGGGCATCACCCAGCACACGGTCATGGCGATGGCGCGCTCGATGGACATCGACATGGTGTTCGGTGAGCTGACGCGGAGCGATCTTTATGTTGCTGATGAGATGTTCGTGGTGGGTACGGCGGCGGAGGTTTCGTCGGTGAGTTCGGTCGACGACCGCCCGATTCCCTTCCCCGGATCGGTCACCATGGCCATTGGGGAGGAATACGGCAAGGTTGTGCGGGGTCAAGTGGCGGAGTTCCGACACTGGGTCGAGCTATGTCACTAGCAGATCCCCGGCTTCCCGAGTCGGTTGAGATCTTCGACACGACGCTGCGCGACGGCGCCCAGTTCGAGGGCATTTCTCTCACCGTTGAAGACAAACTGAAGTTGGCTGAGCAACTCGACTGGCTGGGGGTGGCGTGGATCGAGGGTGGCTATCCGCAGGCCAACCCCAAAGATGAGGAGTTCTTCCGGCGGGCGCTCACCGAACTCCATTTGGAGACGGCCACGCTGGTGGCCTTCGGTTCCACGCGCCGACCGGCGGGCAAGGTGGATGTAGATCCCACCCTGCAGGCGCTGGTGTCGGCGGGCACCTCGGCGGTGTGCATCGTGGGCAAGAGCTGGGATTTTCACGTCGTCGAGGCCTTGGGCACCACCTTGAGCGAAGGCGTAGCCATGGTGGCGGAGAGCGTGGAGTTTCTCAAGGCCGCCGGGCTGCAGGTGTTCTTCGATGCCGAGCACTTCTTCGACGGCTACAAAGCCAATGCTGAATACGCGCTGGCGGTGTTGGAGGCGGCGGCCATCAGTGGCGCCGATTGTCTCGTGATGTGCGACACCAACGGGGGATCTTTGCCCCATGAGGTTGAGCGGATCACCGCTGAGGTGCACGCCTACTTCGGGTCGGGCCAGCAACTCGGTATCCATACCCAGAACGACTCCGGTTGCGCGGTGGCGAACTCGGTCGCCGGTGTGCTCGGGGGAGCCACCCAACTGCAGGGTACGGTCAACGGGTACGGCGAACGCACCGGGAACGCCAATCTGATGACCTGCATTCCCAATCTCGAACTCAAGCTCGGGGTGCGCTGCCTTCCGGAGGGCCGACTGGCGCGCCTCACCACCGTGAGTCGCCACGTGGCCGAACTCGTGAACCTGCCGCCTCATTCGGCCGATCCCTACGTGGGCATGTCGGCCTTTGCTCACAAGGGGGGTCTGCACACGTCGGCGGTGGGTAAGGCCGGCGGCGCTACCTACGAGCACATCGTCCCCGATCTCGTCGGCAACGGCACCCGAGTGCTGGTGAGCGATCTCGGCGGGCGCGCCGGCATGGTGCTGAAGGCCAAGGAACTAGGGGTTGAACTGACCGAGGCCGCCGCCGGAACCTTGTCGGACCACCTCAAAGGACTGGAGGCGGAAGGCTTTGTGTTCGAGGCCGCCGACGCCAGCCTTGAGTTGTTGATGCGTCGGGCAGGGGGGTGGACCCAGAATTACTTCACCGTGGAGGGCTACCGGGCCACCACGTATCACCGAGCGCCCGCGCAGGCCGGTGCCGCGGCCACTATCGATACCGAAGCCACCGTCGAACTGTGGATCGAGGGGGAGCGTCTCATCGAGGTCGGCGAGGGGAACGGGCCGGTCAACGCTTTGGATCAGGCCCTTCGGGCCGTGCTGGTAGGGGCCTATCCCCAACTCGCCCACATTCATCTCACGGACTACCGCGTGCGGATTCTCGATGGGGTGGCCAACACCAATGCCGTGGTGCGGGTGCTCATCGATTCCACTGATGGGGATCGGGCGTGGACCACCATTGGGGTGTCCGCCAACATCATCGAAGCCTCCTGGCAGGCCCTGATCGATGCGCTCGTGTGGGGTCTCATCCACACGGAAAACTAGGCTCGGGGGGTGGCTGCACCCGAGTACGTTCCTGTCGTTGTCAACGCCCCAGTGCGGGGCTATGAGTCCCCGCCCCGGCGGTCGGGATCCTGGCGGGCCGACCGACCCGGCGACCTGCCCGAGGGTCAGCCTCGCGGCGATCGCTTCGGCCATCCGGGGCCGGATCAGGGCTACGCCCTCACGTTGGCGCGGCGCTTCGAGGGCCGCCTCACCCTCACCCCGGGTGAGCATGAGAAAGATGCGCTCGCCGGTGCGGTGGGGGTGGCGCTGAAGCGGGCGTCGCTGTTTGGCCGAGCCCCCGTGGTGCATGATCTCACGGTCGCCCTCACCATCTGGGGTTTCCTCGGCGTAGCCCCGTCGGACCTCGTGGAATTGCGCCGGCCGATGTTCGAGGAGGTGGCGCATCCGCACCACTACACCGAGCAGCGCCGCTTGGCTGATCTCGTCCCTGAGGCCGTCCTGCGGTGCTCTCCGGCCCAGATCGCCGAGGCGCACGCGGCTCGCTGGCAGGATCTACTCGGCGATCTTCCCGTGGCCCCTCACTGACCCGAGGCGCGACCGGTACTCTCCGAGGGTGACATCTGCGAACTCTCGGCTGCGTTTCGCGCCCTCGCCCACCGGCTTTTTGCATGTTGGCAACGCTCGCGCTGCCTTATTCAACTGGCTGGAGGCTCGTCGCACCGGCGGGGAGATGCGGCTGCGGGTGGAAGACACCGACCGGGAGCGCTCCAGTTCGGAGTTGGTGGAGAACATCCTGACGTCGTTGCGGTGGCTGGGCTTGGACTGGGACGGCGAGATCGTGGTGCAAGCCGACAATCTTCCCGCCCACCG